>CALRTF020000025.1:0-27867 GCA_943370985.1 Paenacidovorax caeni | reverse complement strand
AAATCGGCCCCAGGCTTTCGAGCGCTTCGCGCAGGCGCGCACCGCGCGGCGAGCGCAGGTCGCGGCCCACGGACACCACCCGCGTCAGCGTGCGTATCCAGGGCTTGCTGAAACTCGACAGCACGAGTTCGTCCAGCCCGAAGCGCAGCACGGTCCAGACAATAAAAACGCCGCGGAACAGGCGGCTCACCGGAGAACCTCCGCCTTGCCGGCTCCGGTATTCGCCTTGGGGACGGCCCGGCGGCTCATGAAGCGGCTTTCGGCGGCTCGGGCACAGGCGGCACCGTCACGGCGCCGGAGGCAGAAGCCGCCGGAACCGGCGCCTGGGCCAGGAACTGGCGCAGGCCGGCCATGGCCTGGCGGGCAAAACCGGCCAGCGTGTGGGCCGGCACATCGCCGATGATGCGCGACAGGTCTTCCTCCACATCCCAGCGCAGGTTGTCGGCCAGCCAGCCGAGTTCGGCGGCCAGTTGCACATCCCCTTCGATCTTGACCGGCGGCGCCTTGCCGGCCAGCACCGACTGCACCACCACCGAGGGCGATTCGGCGGCCACCGCCAGCAGCAGGTCGGGTTTGGCGCCGGGCGCCGCGCGGTCCAGCAGGCCAGCCGGCGTGATCAGCAGGTCCAGCGCAAAAAGGCCCCAGCGCACATGGACCACACTGCCCTTTTTGCGCAACAGGCGGTTCTGCGCCTCTTTTTCCTGCATCAGTACATGGTTGAGGAACAGCACCAGCTTCTGCTGCCCCTCATCGACCACCCAGGCGGGCGGCTGGAAACGGGTGGCCAGCGATTGCAGAAAGTTGAAAGGGGAGGTGTTGTTGGTGCGCATACGCCCCCGATTTTGCAGCAGATTGAAAAAGCCCCTTCACCGCGCGAGCAGTGAAGGGGCTTTAGACCCGCCGGGGCCGGGCGTGGCGCGTATTGAAGCGCCTGGACGCCGGCAACCAGCCAGCCGCCGCCGGAGCGCGGCTTGGTCATGTTCCAGACCTCGCGGAACGGGCTGGCGCCGGCCGATGCGTCTTCGCGGATCATGCCGGAGAACTCGACGCTGGCCATGTAGACATCGCTGAGTTCCTCGATGCCCAGCAGCTTGGCTTCAAGCATGACGACATCCGTCTTGTTGACGCTGCCACCGGTGTGCGACTCGCGGTCGGCGAGCTGGGCCTTGATCTGCTCGAGCATCTCGTCGGTCATCATGGCGCGCAGGCTGTTCACGTCGGAGCGGTCCCAGGCGTCCTGCAGCGTCACGAAGTTGGTCTTGCAGGCACGCAGGAAACCTTCGGCATCAAAACCGTCGGGCACGCCCCAGGCTTGCGAGCCTGTCAGTGCCGAGCCGATCATGGAGCCGCCGCCGGCTGCCTTGCTGGCGTCGAAGGCCATGCTGTTGCGCTCCCAGGGGCGGGCGGAGGCATCGTTGCCGACATTCTCGGGGCTGTAGTTGCGCGGCGTCGCGGCGTTGCCGGCGCCCTGCATCGCGTAAGGCGTGGCGGCCTGGCCGTTGCCGGCCTTGAGCCTGCGCATCACAAAACCGACCACCACCATCACCAGCAGCGCCAGCAGCGCGAACATGATGATCTGGCCGAAGGCGCCGCCCAGGCCCAGCGAGGAAGCCAGCCAGGCCAGGCCCAGGCCGGCAGCCAGGCCGCCGAGCATGGCGCCCCAGGGTTTCTTCGGTGCGGCGGCTGCGGCAGCAGCGCCGTTGTTGGCGGGCGCTGCCGGCGGTGCGGCCTGGCGCTGGGTCACATTGGACGACTGCCGGCCCACGGATCCACCACCACCCATGCGTTTGGCTTCTGCGGCAGGCGAATACGCCAGCAGCATGGTGACGGCCAGCACGGCCGAGAGAATTGCAGACCAGAATTTCATGACGTCTCCTCTATTGATTAATTGCTTCAGCACTTGATTCCAACATGTAATGCCACCACCCCGCCGGTCAGGTTGTGATAGTCCACATGGCCAAAACCACCTTTATGCATCAGGGCCTTTAGCTCGTCCTGCCCCGGATGCATGCGGATGGACTCCGCGAGGTAGCGGTAACTCGAGTCGTCGTTGGCCACCAGCTTGCCCAGTTTGGGCAGCACGTTGAAGGAATACCAGTCGTACACCTTTTCCAGCGGTTTGGCGATTTTTGAAAATTCCAGCACCAGCAGCTTGCCGCCGGGCTTGAGCACACGGTTCATCTCGGCCAGCGCGAGGTCCTTGTGGGTCATGTTGCGCAGGCCGAAGGCCACCGTGACCAGGTCGAAACTGGCGTCGCCAAACGGCAGTTTCTCGGCGTCGCATACGGTCGTCGGCAGGACCTTGCCGGCGTCGAGCAGGCGGTTGCGCCCTTCGCGCAGCATGGCTTCGTTGATGTCGGTATGGACCACGCAGCCGGTGCTGCCGACTTTGGCCGAAAAAGCCAGCGCCAGGTCGCCGGTGCCGCCGGCGATGTCCAGCACACGCTGGCCCTCCTTCACGTCGGCCACCATCACGGTGTAGGCCTTCCAGACGCGGTGCAGACCCATGGACATCAGGTCGTTCATCACGTCGTATTTGGGCGCCACCGAATCGAAGACGCTGCGCACGCGGCTGGCCTTGTCTTTTTCGTCGACCGACTGGAATCCGAAATGGGTGCTGCTCATGAACCAATGCTAGGGGTGAATGCCGGCAATTCAAGCGACAACCCTGTCACCGCGTGGGGCATTGCCCGGCATTTATGTTGAAAAACAACACCGCCTCCCGTCCACAGGACGCGGGCAGCTATGAAATTGATAGTGGACGAAAAACCGGCGGCAGCGCGCATCAATGGCTGCTGCAGCCGTGGCCGCCGCCGGCGCTCATGGGCGCGTCGCGCTGCATGCCGGCGGCTTCCAGGCGCTGCGTGTACTCGGCCCACAGGCGCGCCTGCTCGGCGCCGAGGAAATACAGGTAGTCCCAGGAAAAGATGCCGCTGTCGTGGCCGTCGGAAAACACCGGCTTGACCGCGTAGTTGCCGACGGGTTCGAGTTCGACCAGCGTGACATCGCGTTTGCCGGTCTGCAGCACCTCCTGGCCCGGGCCGTGGCCCTGGACTTCGGCGGACGGCGAATACACGCGCATCAACTCGAAGGGCAGCCTGAACGCCGCGCCGTCGGAAAAAGCCACCTCCAGCATGCGCGACTGTCCGTGCACGGTGATCTCGGTGGGGGTCGGGGTTCCGGGTTGCAGGCCAGCCATGTTCGTCTTTCAGTGAATCAGACCAAAACCCGTTCGATGCCGCCATTGTTGGCCGCGTCGACGTAGCCGGGCAGCCAGTCCTTGCCGAGGATCTGGTTGGCCATCTCGACCACGATGTAATCGGCCTCCAGCAGGCCGTTCTGCAGGTCGTTGCCGTAGCGGGACAGGCCCTGCAGGCAGCTCGGGCAGCTGGTGAGGATCTTGACGTTGCCGGTCTCCGCGACCGCGCCGCTGGCGCGCAAGGTGGCCTCGTCCTTGCGCAGTTCCTCTTCCTTGCGGAAACGGATCTGCGTCGAGATGTCGGGGCGCGTCACCCCCAGCGTGCCGGATTCGCCGCAGCAGCGGTCCGACTTGAGCACCTGGTCGCCGAGCAAGGCCTTGACGGTTTTCATCGGCTCCTGCAGCTTCATCGGGCTGTGGCAGGGGTCGTGGTACAGGTAGCCGGCGCCCGGCTGGTCGGTGCGCAGCGTGATGCCTTTTTCGAGCAGGTATTCGTGGATGTCGATGATGCGGCAGCCCGGGAAAATTTTCTCGAACTCGTAACCCTGCAGCTGGTCATAACAGGTGCCGCAGCTCACCACCACCGTCTTGATGTCCAGGTAGTTCAGGGTGTTGGCCACGCGGTGGAACAGCACCCGGTTGTCGGTGATGATTTTTTCGGCCTTGTCGAACTGGCCGCTGCCCTTTTGCGGGTAGCCGCAGCACAAATAGCCCGGCGGCAACACGGTCTGCACGCCGGCATGCCAGAGCATGGCCTGGGTCGCGAGACCCACCTGCGAAAACAGGCGCTCCGAGCCGCAACCGGGGAAATAAAACACCGCCTCGGTTTCGGAGGTCGTGGTTTTCGGGTCGCGGATGATGGGGACGTAGTCCTTGTCCTCGATGTCCAGCAGGGCCCGCGCGGTCTTTTTCGGCAGGCCGCCCGGCATCTTCTTGTTGATGAAGTGGATCACCTGCTGCTTGACCGGCGCGGCGCCAACCGTGGCCGGCGGCTGCGCCGTCTGCTTGCGCGCCACGCGCCGCAGCAGGTCGTTGGCCAGGCGCTGCGCCCGGAAGCCGACGTCGACCATCGCGCCACGCATGAACTTGATGGTCTGCGGGCTGGTGGCATTGAGGAAAAACATGGCCGCGGCATTGCCGGGCCGGAAGGTCTTCTGGCCCATCTTGCGCAACAGGTTGCGCATGTTCATGGACACGTCGCCGAAGTCGATGTCCACCGGGCAGGGGGACAGGCATTTGTGGCAGACGGTGCAGTGGTCGGCCACGTCCTCGAACTCTTCCCAGTGTTTGATGCTGATGCCGCGCCGCGTCTGCTCTTCATACAGAAAAGCCTCGACCAGCAGCGAGGTCGCCAGGATCTTGTTGCGCGGGCTGTACAGCAGGTTGGCGCGCGGCACATGGGTGGCGCAGACCGGTTTGCACTTGCCGCAGCGCAGGCAGTCCTTGACGCTGTCGGCAATCGCGCCGATGTCGGACTGCTGCATGATCAGCGACTCATGGCCCATCAGGCCGAAGCTCGGCGTGTAGGCATTGGTCAGGTCCGCATAAATAGGACCCCCACGGTCGCTCACTGCGTGTAGCTCCCTGCCCCCCGAGGGGGCTGGCCTTGCTCGGGGCGGCCCGTCGCGGCGGCCGCCGGCCTCACCCTCCCCCCCCAGGTCTTGAGCATTTTGGGCCTCCAGCCCTTGTCCCGCGTGCGTGGGCAGCTCCTGATTTCGTAGCAACTTGCCCTTGTTGAAACGGCCTTCCGGGTCGACACGCTGCTTGTAGTCGGCAAAGGGCTGGAGCTCGGCGTCGGTCAAAAACTCCAGCTTGGTGATGCCGATGCCGTGTTCGCCGGAGATCACGCCGTCCAGCGAACGCGCCAGCACCATGATGCGGGCCACCGCCTCGTGCGCGGTCTGCAGCATGGCGTAGTCGTCGCTGTTGACCGGCAGGTTGGTGTGCACATTGCCGTCGCCGGCATGCATGTGCAGGGCGGCCCAGACCCGGCCCTTGAGCACCTGTTTGTGGATGGCGATACATTCGGCCAGGATGGGCGCAAAAGCCGCGCCCGAAAAAATGGCCTGCAGCGGTGCGCGCAGCTGGGTTTTCCAGCTGGCGCGCAGCGAATGGTCCTGCAGTTGCGGGAACAGGCCGTCCACATCGCGCAGCCAGCCCGACCACAGCGCCCGCACGTCGGCGATCAGCGCCAGCGCCTGGCTGACGCGGTCTTCCAGCAGTTCGGCCGAGGGAATCTCGCCGGCATCGTCGGACTTGCCCAGCGGCAGCTTGCCCTGGAGGAAAAACGCCTCCAGCGCATCGCAGAGCCTGACCTTGTTGGCCAGGCTCAGCTCGATGTTGATGCGTTCGATGCCGTCGGTGTATTCGGCCATGCGCGGCAGCGGGATCACCACGTCCTCATTGATCTTGAAGGCGTTGGTGTGGCGCGAAATCGCGGCCGTGCGCTTGCGGTCCAGCCAGAATTTCTTGCGTGCATCCGGGCTGATGGCGATAAAACCCTCGCCGCGCCGGGAGTTGGCGATGCGCACCACTTCCGAGGTCGCGCGCGCCACCACGTCGGCGTCGTCGCCGGCGATGTCGCCGAACAGCACCATCTTGGGCAGGCCGCCGTGGGTCTTGGACTTGGTCGCATAACCGACCGCCTTGAGGTAACGGTCGTCTAGGTGCTCGAGGCCGGCGAGGATGGCGCCGCCGCGCTTTTGCTCGGCGAACATGAAGTCCTTGATCTCGACGATGCTGGGCACCGCATCCTTGGCGTTGCCGAAAAATTCGAGGCAGACGGTGCGGGTGTGCGCCGGCATGCGGTGCACGATCCAGCGCGCGCTGGTGATCAGGCCGTCGCAGCCTTCCTTCGGGATGCCGGGCAGTCCGCTCAGGAACTTGTCGGTCACGTCCTTGCCCAGGCCCTCCTTGCGGAAGGTGTTGCCGGCGATGTCCAGCCGCTCGGTGCGCAGATGCGTCTTGCCGTCGGCCTGGAAATATTTCAGCTCGAAACTGGCCTGCTCGGCGTCGTGGATCTTGCCGAGGTTGTGGTCCAGGCGCGTGACTTCCAGCCACTCGGCCTGCGGCGTGACCATGCGCCAGGACGCCAGGTTGTCCAGCGCCGTGCCCCAGAGAACGGCCTTTTTGCCGCCGGCGTTCATCGCGATGTTGCCGCCTATGCAGGACGCTTCGGCCGAGGTCGGATCGACCGCGAACACAAAACCGCCGCGCTCGGCCGCATCGGCCACGCGCTGGGTCACCACGCCGGCCTCGGTCCAGACCGTGGCCACCGGCTGGGCGATGCCCGGCAGCGTCACCATCTCGACCTCGGTCATGGCTTCGAGTTTTTCGGTGTTGATGACCACCGATTTCCAGGTCAGCGGGATCGCGCCGCCGGTGTAGCCGGTGCCGCCGCCGCGCGGGATGATGGTCAGGCCCAGCTCGATGCAGCCCTTGACCAGGCCGGCCATCTCGGCTTCGGTGTCGGGGGTCAGCACCACAAACGGGTATTCGACGCGCCAGTCGGTCGCGTCCGTCACATGCGAGACACGCGACAGTCCGTCGAACTTGATGTTGTCCTTCTGTGTCAGCTTGCCGAGCTTGCGCGCGGTCAGGCGGCGCAGGTCGTACATGTTCTCGAAGGACGTGGCGAACTGCGCCACCGCGCCGCTGGCCGCGTCCAGCAACTCGACCACAATCGCGTCGCGCTGGCTGTCCTGCTCGGGCGTGCGGCGTTTCTCGACCTCGCCGAGGCGGTGCTGCAGGGCTTCGACCAGCAGGCGCCGGCGTTTCGGATTGTCCAGCAGGTCGTCCTGCAGATAGGGGTTGCGCTGCACCACCCAGATGTCGCCGAGCACCTCGTACAACATGCGCGCCGAGCGGCCGGTGCGGCGTTCGTCACGCAGCAGGTTCAGCAGGTCCCAAGCCCGCGCGCCCAACAGCCGGATCACGACCTCCCGGTCGGAAAACGAGGTGTAGTTGTAGGGGATCTCGCGAATGCGGCTTGCGCCGGGACCGGCCTCACCGGCCAGGGCGCTTGATATTTGAAGGGATTCAGGAGCGTTCATCGTGGGAGGCCGGGTGCGAAAGAGGCCTGAGGGGCCTGTGTCCGGCGCGTTGCCCCTATGTTACCGCAGCGCAACATTCACGAATACGCGCGCCCTGCGTGGAAACCCGCTGGCGGGAAAACTGTCACACCGTTTAAATCGAACTGTCATAAATCGTTCGTAAACTCGGCGATCCATTTGTTTGTTTGAACATCCGTTCCATCCAGGAGTTGTAATGAAAAAAAGCTTGACAGCTATCACCCTGGCGGCCTGCGCACTTGTCGTGCCCGTCGCCAGCCATGCCCAGACCGAAGTCCAGTGGTGGCACTCCATGGGCGGCGCCCTCGGCGAGTGGGTCAATGACCTGGCCAAGGACTTCAACGCCAGCCAGAAGGACTACAAGGTCACGCCGACCTTCAAGGGCAGCTACGCCGAATCGATGACGGCCGGTGTGGCCGCCTACCGTGCCGGCAATGCGCCGCACATGATCCAGGTGTTCGAGGTCGGCACAGCGACCATGATGGCGGCCAAAGGCGCCACCGTGCCGGTTGGCAAGGTGATGAGCGACGCCGGCCTGAAATTTGACCCCGCCACCTATGTGCCGGCCGTTGCCGGTTACTACACGGCCCCCAACGGCCAGATGCTGAGCTACCCCTTCAACAGCTCGACCCCGGTGTTCCACTACAACAAGGACGCCTTCAAGGCCGCCGGCCTGGACCCCGAGAAACCACCAACCACCTGGCCTGAAGTGGCACTGGCCGCGGCCAAGCTCAAGGCCTCCGGCCACAAATGCCCGTTCACCACCAGCTGGATCAGCTGGACCCAGCTGGAAAGCTTCTCGGCCTGGCACAACGTGCTGTACGCGACCAAGAACAACGGCTTTGGCGGCACCGACACGCGCCTGGCTTTCAACAGCCCGCTGCATGTGCGCCACATCGACAACCTGGCCAACATGGCCAAGACCGGCCTGTTTGTCTACAAGGGCCGCGAGAACAAGGCGGACGCGACCTTTGTGTCGGGCGAATGCGCGATGGCCACCGGCTCGTCGGCACTGGCCGGCAGCGTCAAGCGCAACGGCAAGTTCGGTTACGGCACCGGCACCCTGCCTTACTATCCTGATGTGCAGGGCGCGCCGCAGAACACCGTGATCGGTGGCGCCAGCATCTGGGTGATGGCGGGCAAGAAGCCTGAGGAATACAAGGCCGTGGCCGCTTTCCTGAACTACCTGTCCAAGCCGGAAGTCGCGGCCGCCAGCCACCAGCGCACCGGTTACCTGCCGGTGACCAAGGCCTCGTTCGAGCTGACCGAAAAGTCCGGCTTCTACAAGCAGAACCCCGGTGCCGACGTGTCGGTCAACCAGATGATCCGCAAGACCACCGACAAGTCGCGCGGCGTGCGCCTGGGCAACTTCGTGCAGATTCGCACTATCATCGACGAGGAACTCGAAGGCGTGTGGCAGGGCAACAAGACGTCGAAGGAAGCGCTGGACAATGCAGTCAAGCGTGGCAACGAACAGCTCGAGCGCTTCCAGAAAGCCAACAAGTCCTGACCGGCTTGTTGCCATGGCCGCATTGACGGCAAACCCTCCCCTGCCCTCCCCCGCCAAGCGGGGGAGGGTGTTTTTTTGCAGGCGACAATAACGGCATGGAAAAACGAGTCCTCTTCAAGTCAGCGTGGCTGCCGTGGGTGCTGATTGCGCCGCAGATGGCGATCATCCTGGTCTTCTTTTTCTGGCCGGCCGGCCAGGCGCTTTACCAGAGCGTGCTGCTGGAGGACGCCTTTGGTTCCTCCAGCGAATTCGTCGGCCTGGACAACTTCCGCCAGCTGTTCTCCGACCCGGCCTATCTCGACTCGTTTCGCGTCACGGCGATCTTTTCGGCGCTGGTGGCCGTCGGCGGCATGTCGCTGGCGCTGCTGCTGGCGGTGATGGCGAATCGCGTGGTGCGCGCCGCCGGCATTTACAAGACCCTGCTGATCTGGCCGTATGCGGTGGCCCCGGTGGTGGCCGGCGTGTTGTGGCTGATGATGTTTGCCTCGCCCTACGGCGTGATCCGTTATGCCCTGATCGAGATGGGCTTTGACTGGAACCACGTCCTCAACGGCCGGCATGCCATGGCGCTGATCGTGATGGCGTCGATCTGGAAATACATCTCCTACAACTTCCTGTTTTTCCTGGCCGGCCTGCAGTCCATCCCGCACTCACTGATCGAGGCGGCCACGATTGACGGCGCCACGCCCTGGAAACGATTCTGGAGCATCGTCTGGCCGCTGCTGTCGCCGACCACCTTCTTCCTGCTGGTCATCAACGTCGTGCACGCCTTCTTCGAAACCTTTGCCATCGTCGACGCCGCCACCAGCGGCGGCCCGGGCAAGGACACTTCCATCCTGGTCTACAAGGTGTATTACGACGGTTTCAAGGCCATGGACATCAACGGCTCGGCCGCGCAGTCGGTGGTGCTGATGGTGATCGTTGTGGTCCTGACGGTGATCCAGTTCAAGTTCGTCGAGAAAAAAGTCCACTACTGATGACAAGCGCTCCCCCCCTTCCTGCTTCGTGCAACCGGCTGCCCTCCCGGACGGCCCTGCGGAGGTCTTCATGATCGAACGTCACCCCATCCTCGACTTCGTGTCGCACGCCATCCTCATCCTCGGGGTGGTGATCGTGTTTTTCCCGATCTACGTCACCTTCATCGGCTCGACCCAGACCGCCGAGCAGATCCTCTCGAGCAACCCGATTTCGCTGCTGCCGGGCAACAACATCGTCGAAAGCTACCGCTTCGCGCTGTTCGGCGGCAAGACCGAGGCCGGCGCCACGGTGGCACCGGCCCTGCCCATGATGGGCATCAGCCTGGCCAGCGCCCTGATCATCGCCATCGGCAAGATCGCGATCTCGCTGCTGTCGGCATTTGCCATCGTCTACTTCCGCTTCCCGTTCAAGAACCTCGTGTTCTGGATGATTTTCGTGACCCTGATGCTGCCGGTGGAAGTGCGCATCGGCCCGACCTACGAGGTGGTCTCCAACCTGGGCCTGCTCAACAGCATGTCGGGCCTGACGATTCCGCTGATCGCGTCGGCCACGGCGACCTTTTTGTTCAGGCAGTTTTTCATGACGGTGCCCGACGAGCTGGTCGAGGCCGCACGTGTCGACGGCGCCGGGCCGATGCGCTTCTTCAAGGACGTGCTGCTGCCGCTGTCCAAGACCTCGATGGCCGCGCTGTTCGTGATCCAGTTCATCTACGGCTGGAACCAGTACCTGTGGCCGCTGCTGGTCACCACCGATGAATCGATGTACCCGATCGTGATGGGCATCAAGCGCCTGATCTTCGGCGAGGTTTACATCGAATGGAACGTCGTGATGGCCACCGCCATCCTGGCGATGCTGCCGCCGGCCATCGTTGTGATGCTGATGCAGAAGTGGTTCGTCAAGGGCCTTGTGGACACTGAGAAATAATTATGGCTTCAATCCAACTCAAAAACATCGTCAAGAAGTACGGCAAGGGCAAGGCCGAACTGCAGGTCATCCACGGCGTCAATGCCGACATCGCGCATGGCGAGTTCATCGTGATCGTCGGGCCCTCGGGCTGCGGCAAATCGACGCTGCTGCGCATGGTGGCCGGCCTCGAGGAAATTTCCGGCGGCGAAATCTGGATCGGCGACCGCGTGGTCAACCAGCTCGAGCCGGCCGAGCGCGACATCGCCATGGTGTTCCAGAACTACGCGCTGTACCCGCACATGAGTGTGTTCGACAACATGGCCTATGGCCTGAAAATCAGGAAGATGCCGATCGCCGAGATCAAGCAGCGCGTCGACAAGGCCGCCGGCATCCTGGAACTGGGCCACCTGCTGGACCGCAAGCCGCGCCAGCTTTCGGGCGGCCAGCGCCAGCGTGTGGCCATGGGCCGCGCCATCGTGCGCCAGCCCCAGGTCTTCCTGTTCGACGAACCGCTGTCCAACCTGGATGCCAAGCTGCGCGCCCAGACCCGGCTGGAAATCCAGAAGCTGCACCGCGAGCTCGGCATCACCTCGCTGTTTGTCACGCACGACCAGGTCGAGGCCATGACGCTGGCACAACGCATGATTGTCATGAACGCCGGCAACATGGAGCAATTCGGAACCCCCGAAGAGGTCTACCACTCGCCCGCCTCCACCTTTGTGGCCAGCTTCATCGGCTCGCCGCCCATGAACCTGCTGAAAGACGCGCCCGGCGGCAAGCCCGGCATCATCCTGGGCATCCGGCCGGAACACCTGGACGTGGGCAGCGAGGGTTGGGAAGTCAGGGTCGAAACCGTCGAGCTGCTGGGCGCCGAGCGCCTGATTTATGGCCGCGTGAACGGGGAACAGCTGATCGTGCGGGTCGAAGAAGGCACGCATTCGCCGGCACCGGACGCCATCATCCACGTCCTTCCCCGTCCCGAACGGCTGCACAGCTTTGACGCAGTCACCGGCAAACGCATCGCCGGCTGAGCGTCATGGCGGGCATCGAGTCCACCGTCCCGGTCCTGGCGTCGCTGGACATCGCGCAGTCGCTGGCGTTCTACACGCAGCGCCTGGGTTTTGCCTGCGAGCTGGAAACCCCCGGCTACCTGATACTTTCCCGCGACGGCTGCCAGCTGCACTTCTGGCTCTGCACCGAACGGCACATCGCTGAAAACACCTCCTGCTACATACGCGGCGACACCGCGGCGCTGCATGCGGATTTTGTGCAGCGCGGTCTGGCGCTGGATCCGCCGGTGCTGCAGCCCTGGGGCATGAAGGAGCTGTACGTGATTGACCCGCACGGCAACCTGCTGAAATTCGGGGAGTCCGCATGAGCGGCGGCTGGCCTTACCCGCGCTGGATCGCGCACCGCGGCGCCGGCAGGCAGGCGCCTGAAAACACCCTGGCGGCGTTCCGGCTGGGCGCGGCCCACGGCTACCGCATGTTCGAATGCGACGTGAAACTCAGCGCCGACGGTGTGCCCTTCCTGCTGCACGACGCCACACTGGAGCGCACCAGCAATGGCCACGGGACGGCCGGCGAACAGTCCTGGCATGCGCTGTCGCTGCTGGACGCCGGCAGCTGGCACTCGCGGGCCCATGCCGGCGAGCCGCTGGCCAGCCTGGACAACCTGGCGTCTTACTGCCTGCACAACGGCTATTTCCTGAACATCGAGATCAAGCCCACGCCGGGTGCCGAGGCCCTGACCGGCCAGGTGGTCGCTGACGCCGCCGCGCGCCTGTGGGCCGGCGCCGCGGTGCCGCCGCTGCTGACCTCGTTCCGGCCCGAAGCGCTGCAGGCTGCGCAGGCCGCCCAGCCGCAGTTGCCGCGCGGGCTCTTGCTCGACAGCTGGTGGCAAGGCTGGCTGGAAGTTGCGCAGGCGCTGGACTGCAAGGCGCTGGTCTGCAACCAGGCCTTGTGGGATGCGGCCAGCGTGCGCGCAGCCAGGCAGGCCGGATTCCGCACCCTGAGCTACACCGTCAACGACGAGTGGGCCGCGCAAAGGCTGCTGGACCTGGGCACGGACGGCATCATCACCGACCGCACCGACCTGTTTGCGCCGGAGGCGTGAGCGTCTCAGGCCTTCCAGCCGCGCAGCAGCAGCCACTGGCAGGTGGCGGCGCCAACCGCCAGCAGCGCGTAGCTGGCCACCTTGCCGTCACGGCCGAACAGCAGCAGGCCGGCCAGCAACAGCCCCACGCCCGCTATGAAAACGATAGCTGCCTGCGCTTTCCAGCCGGGGGCTGGAGGCCTTTTTGAACTGAAGAATCCGGCAAAAACCCGGGCTGACAGCACCAGCAGCAAGGCCACAAAAGCGGCCGGCGCCATGAAATTGAGCAGCTGGTTGATCAGGTTGAATGCAGTCATGGCCTGGGGCGTATTGTCGGCCGGCTTGCCGTGTATCAAGGGGATTGAAAGAATGTGAGCACCTGCTCATGTCTTCAATTTTATAATCTCAGGATGTCAGTCTGGGCCCTGGGCATCAACCATACCACCGCACCGCTCGATTTGCGGGGCCGGTTTGCGTTCGCCATCGACCAGGTTGAGCCTACGCTCAAGGGTTTGCGCAGCGCGCTGTCACGCCAGCCGGAAGCCACGCTGCTGTCCACCTGCAACCGCACCGAGATTTATTGCGCCAGCGACCGGTCCGACCTGGACCACACGCTGGAGTGGCTGGCCCACCACGGCGGCGTCTCGCCGGCGCTGCTGCGCTCGCATGCCTACACCCTCGAAAACGACCAGGCCGCGCGCCATGCGTTTCGCGTCGCCAGCGGGCTCGATTCCATGGTGCTGGGCGAGCCGCAAATCCTCGGCCAGATGAAGCAGGCCGTGCGGGCGGCCGAAGACGCCGGGGCCATGGGCAGCACCCTGCACCAGCTGTTCCAGCGCTCCTTTTCGGTGGCCAAGGAAGTGCGCAGCAGCACCGAGATCGGCGCGCACAGCATCAGCCTGGCGGCCGCCTCGGTGCGCCTGGCCGGCCAGCTGTTCGAGGACCTCGGCGACATCCGCGTGTTGTTTGTCGGCGCCGGCGAAATGATCGACCTGGCCGCGACCCACTTCGCGGCCAAAAATCCCAAATCCATGACGGTGGCCAACCGCACGCTGGAACGTGGTGAAAAACTCGCCGGCCGCTTCGGCGCCGAGGTCATGCGCCTGGCCGACCTGCCCAGCCGCCTGCACGAATTCGACGCGGTGATCAGCTGCACCGCCAGTACCCTGCCCATCATCGGGCTGGGCGCGGTCGAACGCGCGGTCAAGCTGCGCAAGCACCGCCCCATGTTCATGGTGGACCTGGCGGTGCCGCGCGACATCGAGCCCGAGGTCAAGGAACTGCCGGACATCTACCTCTACACCGTGGACGACCTGGCCCATGTGGTGCAGACCGGCAAGGACAGCCGGCAGGCCGCGGTGGCGCAGGCGGAGGTCATCATCGACGCCGGCGTGCAGAACTTCATGCACTGGCTGGGCCAGCGCCGCACCGTGCCGCTGATCCAGCAGCTCAATGCGCAAACCGACGCCTGGCGCGCCGCCGAAATCGCCCGCGCCAAAAAGCTGCTGGCACGCGGCGAGCCGGTGGACACCGTGCTCGAAGCTTTGTCGCGCGGCCTGACGCAGAAAATGCTGCACGGCACGCTGGCCGAGCTGCACGCGGGCGACGCCGGCAGCCGGGAAGCCACGGCACAGACTGTGTCCCGCCTGTTCCTGCGCGGCAACCTGCCGACAGAAAACAAAGAGCATTAGCGGCGCTGCGCCGCCCACGGCCAGCACGCGCTGAGCTGACCCCGCTGCCGGCCCCGCCGGATGCCTGTCCCGACTGTTTTGCCCACCGGCGCTTTTTTGCCATGAAACCTTTTCTCCGCCAGACCCTGGACCGCCAGATCTTCCGCCTGCACGAACTCGACGCGCTGCTGTCGGCCAGTGACGTGGTCAGCAACATGGAGCGCTTTCGCAGCCTGACGCGCGAACACGCCGAGCTCAGCATCGTGGTCGGCCAGTACCAGCGCATGACGGCGCGCGAGGCGGATCTTGCGGGTGCGCAGGCCATGCTGGCCGAGGCGAAGGACGAGCCCGAGATGGCGGCCATGGCCGAAGAGGAAATCGGCGCCGCGCAGGCCGACATCGCCAGCCTGGACGCCGAGCTGCAGTTGATGCTGATCCCGAAAGACCCGGACGATGCGCGCCCGGCCTTCATCGAGATCCGCGCCGGCACCGGCGGCGACGAGTCGGCGCTGTTTGCCGGCGACCTGCTGCGCATGTACTCGCGTTTTGCCGAACGCAAGCGCTGGGCGGTCCAGATCATCAGCGAGTCGCCCAGCGAGCTCGGCGGCTACAAGGAGGTGGTGATCCGTATCGACGGCGCGCCCGATGCCATGGGCGTGGGGGTCTACGGCAAGCTGCGTTTTGAATCGGGCGGCCACCGCGTGCAGCGGGTGCCGGCCACCGAGACCCAGGGCCGCATCCACACCAGCGCCTGCACCGTGGCCGTGTTGCCGGAACCCGACGAAGCGGTGGCGATCCAGATCAACCCCTCCGACCTGCGCATCGACACCTACCGCGCCAGCGGCGCCGGCGGCCAGCACATCAACAAGACCGACTCGGCCGTGCGCATCACACATTTGCCGACCGGCATCGTTGCCGAATGCCAGGACGGCCGCAGCCAGCACAGCAACAAGGCGCAGGCGCTCAAGGTGCTGACCGCGCGCATCCATGAAAAAGACCGGTCCGAACGCGCCGCCAAGGACGCCGCCACGCGCAAGGGCCTGATCGGCAGTGGTGACCGCAGCGACCGCATCCGCACCTACAACTTCCCCCAGGGGCGGCTGACCGATCACCGCATCAACCTGACGCTGTACAAGCTGCTGTCCATCATGGAAGGCGACATGGACGACGTGGTCACCGCGCTGCAGGTCGCGCGCGGCGCCGAACTGCTGGCCGAGCTGGAATCGGCCTCGAACCCCTGACCCGCTGCCTTTTATGAAACAAATCAGCCTCCAGCCCCCGTCCAGCAAGCGCAAGCAGCTCCTGAATTCATAGCAACCATGGACGCTCCGTATCCCCTGGATGCCCCGACCTGCGTTCAGGCGCTTGCCGCCGCGCAGGTGCTGGGTCTGGATCGCCTCGATGCGCAGTTGCTGTTGTTGCACGCGCTGGGCCGTCCGGACAGCGACCGGGGCTGGCTGCTGGCGCATGACGGCGACACCCTGGGCGCCGACACTGCCGACCAGTTCCGCCGGCTGAGCCTGCGCCGCGCCGCCGGCGAACCGCTGGCCTACATCGTGGGTCACAAGGAATTTTTCGGCATGGACCTGGCAGTCGATGCGCGCGTGCTGGTCCCGCGCCCGGACACCGAAACCCTGGTCGACTGGGCGCTCGAAACTTTGGCCGGGCCCGGCATGCCGGCAGCCGCGCGCGTGCTGGACCTCGGAACCGGCAGCGGCGCGATTGCGCTGGCGCTCAAGAAAACCCGGCCGGCACTCGATGTCACGGCCGTCGATGCCAGCGCCGGCGCGCTGGCCGTGGCACGCGCCAACGCCGGCCAGCTGGGACTGGACATCCGCTTCATCGAGGGCAGCTGGCTCGACAATGTAAGCGGACACTTTCACCTGATCGCCAGCAATCCGCCCTATGTCGCCAGCGACGATGCCCATCTGGCGGCCTTGGCCCATGAACCGAAAAACGCCCTGGTCGCCGGCCCGGATGGCCTGGACGACATCCGCACCATCATCGCCCAGGCGCCCGCGCACCTGCAGCCCCAGGGCTGGCTGATGCTCGAGCATGGTTACGACCAGGCGGCCGCCGTGCGTGAACTGCTGGGCGCTCGGGGCTTTGGCCAGGTTCAGAGCCGGGCTGATCTGGCGGGTATAGCCCGCTGTTCCGGCGGTTGCTGGCCGGCGTGAAGGCAGGCTGGCGCAAACGCGGGATAATCAGGCATTGATTTCCCGCCGTTGAAATCCATTTGCCATGGATGGCCGCCCGATCAGCCCGATCCGCGCGGCGACGCTTAGCCCCTTCCAAGGATTGAACATGAGTGATACCCAGCAACGCATAGACCAGATCGTGAAATCCAGCGAGGTGGTGCTTTTCATGAAAGGCACGGCCCAGTTCCCGATGTGCGGCTTTTCCGGCCGCGCGATCCAGGTGCTCAAGGCCTGCGGCGTGAGCAAGCCCGCCACCGTGAACGTGCTGGAAGACCCGGACATCCGCAACGGCATCAAGGAATACAGCAACTGGCCGACGATTCCCCAGCTCTACGTGAAGGGTGAATTCATCGGCGGCTCGGACATCATGATGGAGATGTACGAAAACGGCGAGTTGCAGCAGGTCCTCGGCACCCCGTCGGCCTGAGTTCCGGGTGAGGCCGGCTCCCGGCCGGCCACCGCGCTAGTCGGTGTACCCCGTGCAGGCGCCGGCGTTGACCCGGCCCTTGCACTCCCGTTTGAGCCGCTCGCTGCGCTCCTTGCGGGTTTCCTGTGAGCCCGGCAGGAATTTGGTGCTGCCCTGTTTCTTGGCGGACGCGGCTTTTTTGGGCTTCTCGCCGGTCGCGTGGCCTGGCCCGGCTGACAAACCCAGGCAGAGGACAAAAGCTGGCGCCAGCCACGCGCCGCGCCGGAAAAACGATGTTTCCTTCATTGGACGCTCCCTGAAAAAGGCGGTCGGACGCCGCCTGACTGCACACAGGCCGTGTTTTACTGCAGTTTGGCGTCGCCGTACACCTGGTCGTCCGGCGGCGCGTCGGCCGGCATGCGGAAACTTTCGCTGGCCCAGGCGCCGAGGTCGACGTTCTTGCAGCGCTCGCTGCAAAACGGGCGGAAGCGGTTGTCCGGCGCGTAGACGCTGGGCCCGCCGCAGGTCGGGCACACCACCATTTTGGGTTTCGGCAGATCGGCGCTCATGGGCTCAAGCCTGGAATACCTGCGCCACTCAGGAGCAAAGTGTCAATTCAAACGCCGCATCGTCGCTCGATGCATGCAGCCGGTCGTCGCTTTCATGGCGCATCAGACGGACCGACACCATCAGGCGGTTGCCGCTGATTTCGGGAATCAGCCCCAGCCCAGGGTCGATGCGCAGGCGCAGCAACTGGAAGGTGCGGCCTTGCGGCAGGGTCTGCTGGTACTGACCGCCGGTCGCCACCACCTTTTGCGGCAAGCCGGAATCGCGCAGCAGCTTGAGCAGCATGCGCACCGATTCGGCCAGCGGCACCAGCGTCGCGATCCAGCGCTGCAAATCCTTCTGGCGCATGGCCGCATCAAAATGCTGCCAGGCGAAATAGGCCGGCAGGTCGAACTCGCAGGTGCCGCCGGGGATGCCGATGCGGCTGCGTATGCTCATCAGCCAGTCGTTTTCGGTCAGGGACTGGCCGGCTTTTCCCGGCAGGCCGGTCAGGGTGGCAAAACAGGCATCGAGTTCGGCAGTGACCTCGTCGAGCACCGCTTCGGAGATCGCCGGATTGCCGCGGTAGCCGTTGAGCTGGTGTTTTTGCCGGTCCAGGTCCTTGAGCACATCGGTCTTGAGGTCGGCGCGGGCCGCGACATCCATCACCTCAAAAATCGTCGTGATCGCGTAGTGGTGGTCGGTCGGATGGTCCCGCGCGGCCAGTTCGCCCAGGCGGTGAAAGAGGTGTTCAAGCCGCAAATACGTGCGAATGCGTTCGTTGAAGGGATATTCGTAAAGAATCACTGCGCTATATCTTTTTCAGCGGAAGGGTTGCCCATCATAGCCCGAAGCGCTGCGCCGCCTGCCGCGCCAGCCGTGCCAGCGCAGCCAGCGAGACCGCGCCGTCGTTGCTGATACAGACATCCGCCGCAGCGAGGCGCTGCGTGCGGCTGGCCTGTCCGGCCATCACCTGTTCGACCTGCGCGCGGGTCCAGCCATTGCGTGCCATGACACGACTGATCTGGGTTTCCTCGCTGCAATCGACCACCAGCACCTGGTCCACCTGCGGGCGCCAGCGGCCGGACTCGACCAGCAGCGGGACATCAAACACGAGGCAGCGGTATCCCGCGTCCTCCGCCTGCGCGGCCTGGCGCGCGGTCTCGGCGCCGACCAGCGGATGGATGATGGCTTCCAGCCGGCGTTTGGCCGCGGGGTCGCTGAAAACCAGCGCACGCATGCGGTCGCGGTCGAGCGCGCCCTGGTCGGTCACCAGTTCCGCGCCAAAGTGCTGCGCGATCAGCGCAATCGCGGCACCGCCGGCGGCCGTGGTCTGGCGCGAAATGGCGTCCGCGTCGATGATGGCAGCGCCGCAATCCGCGAGCATGCCCGCCACCGTGCTCTTGCCGCTGCCTATGCCCCCGGTGAGCCCCACGCGCAAGGCCGGCATGCCCTACAGCCCGATAAAACGAAGAATGGACTGGGGGCCAAACACCATGGCGGTCAAGCCGGCGCCGGCCAGGAAAGGCCCGAAGGGCACCACGCCGCCTTCACGCAAGCCGCTGGAAAATTTCATGGCGATCCCGACCAGTGCACCAATGACCGAGGCCATCAGGATGATGGGCACCAGCGCCGCCCAGCCAAACCACGCGCCCAGGGCCGCAAACAGCTTGAAGTCGCCGTAGCCCATGCCCTCCTTGCCGGTCACCAGCTTGAACGCCCAATACACCAGCCACAGCGACAGATAACCGGCCACGGCGCCCCACAAGGCGTTGTTGAGGCTGACCATGGGATTCCAGCCCAGCAGCGCCACGATCAGGCCGGCCCAGAGCAGCGGCAGCGTGATGTCATCGGGCAACAGGGTGGTGTCCCAGTCGATCAGCGCCAGCGCGACCAGGCACGCCGAAAAACCGCTCCAGGCCAGTGCGGTCCAGCTCAGGCCCCAGCGCCAGGCGCAGAAAAAAAACAGCGCGCCGGTCGTGAGTTCCACCAGCGGGTAACGCACGCCAAAGCGGGTGCCGCAGACCGAACATTGCCCCTTGAGAAAGAGGTAACTCAGTACGGGAATGTTTTCGTACCACGCAATCATGTGCCCGCAACTGGAGCAGCGCGAGCGCGGCACCATCAGGTTGAAGGTCTCGGCAGGGGGAGGCGCCGCGCCCGACATGTCGGCACATTCGAGCGCCCACTGGCGCTCCATGATTTTCGGCAGGCGGTAAATCACCACATTCAGGAAACTGCCGACCAGCAGGCCGAGAATACCGGCCAGCGCGGCAGCCAGTCCCGCAGGCAGACCGGACACCAGCCCAAGCATCAAACCACTTGGCCGAGCTTGAAGATCGGCAGGTACATGGAGACCACAATCCCGCCGATCAGGCCACCCAGAAACACGATGATGATGGGCTCCATCAGGCTGGACAGGCCGGCGACCATTTCATCAACTTCGGCTTCATAAAAATCGGCGGCCTTGCCGAGCATGTGATCCACCGAACCCGATTCCTCACCGATGGCGCACATCTGCAGCACCATGGTCGGGAACAGGTTGGCATTGCCCATGGCCGCGGTCAGGCTGGTACCGGTCGATACCTCCTGCTGGATTTTTTCCGTCGCATCGGCATACAGGGAATTGCCGGAAGCGCCTCCCACCGAGTCCAGCGCCTCCACCAGCGGCACACCGGCGGCGAACATGGTCGACAGCGTGCGCGTCCAGCGGGCGATACAGGACTTCTCGATCAGCACGCCAAACACCGGCACCTTCAGCAGGATGCGGTCCATCACGCGCTGCATCTTTTCATTGCGCTTCCACGCCTGCATGAAAAAGTAGATGCCGCCGCCGATGCCGCCAAAAATCAGCCACCAGTACGCCACAAAAAATTCACTGATGGCAATCACGAACAGGGTGGGTGCGGGCAGGTCCGCGCCGAACGAGGAAAACACCTGCTTGAAGGCAGGAATCACAAAAATCATGATCACCGCGACCACCACAAACGCCACCACCACCACAGAAATCGGGTACATCAAGGCCGACTTGATCTTGGACTTGATGGCTTCGGTTTTTTCCATGTACACCGCGAGCCGGTCCAGCAGCGCTTCCAGGATACCGGCGGCCTCGCCGGCCTCGACCAGGTTGCAGTACAGCGCATTGAAATACAGGGGGTACTTGCGGAAAGCCGCGCTCAGCGAGGTGCCGGTTTCCACATCGGTGCGCACATCGTTGAGGAGTTTGGTGACGCTGGCGTTGGCGTTGCCGCGGCCGACGATGTCAAAGGACTGCAGCAGCGGCACGCCCGCCTTCATCATGGTGGCGAGCTGGCGCGTGAAAATCGCGATGTCCTTGGGCTTGATCGATTTGCCCGCGCGCATGCTGCGCTTCTTGATTTTTGTCGGGAACACGCCCTGCCGGCGAAGTGACGCCTTGACCTGGTTCTCCCCAACGGCCCGTGTTTCGCCCCGGACCTGCTTGCCATTGCGGTCCTTTCCTTCCCACTCGAAGACAAATTCCTTGACGTCCCTGGATGTTGCAGTTGCCATGTTGCCTTCTTGCTAGTGCGTGCAGGATGATGAAAGCCCGGGGCGTTTGCCGCACCGGACGGGCCGGGATGGCGTAGGGATACTAGACATTGGTACACCCCAGAATTTCCTCGAGCGAGGTCATGCCCGTCTTGACCTTGTGCAAGCCAGCCCCCCTGAGGCTCTTGACACCCTCCTTGGCGGCTTGGTCGGCAATTTCCAGCGCACTGCCGTCGCGCAGGATGATGCGCTGGATCTCATCGGTGATCGGCATCACCTGGTAAACACCGACCCGGCCCTTGTAGCCGCTGTTGCACATGGAGCAGCCCACCGGGCGGTAGGGCGTCCAGGTGCCGTCGACATCATCTTCTTCGAAGCCGGCATCGAGCAGGGTCTCGCGCGGGATGTCCGCCGGCGCCTTGCAATTGGGGCACAGGCGCCGCGCCAGACGCTGCGCAGTGATCAGTATCACGCTGGACGCGATGTTGAAAGGCGCAATGCCCATGTTGCGCAGCCGCGTCAAGGTGGCAGGGGCGTCATTGGTGTGCAGCGTGGACAGCACCAGGTGACCGGTCTGCGCGGCCTTGATGGAGATTTCGGCGGTTTCGAGGTCGCGGATCTCGCCGACCATGATGATGTCCGGATCCTGGCGCAAAAACGCCTTCAGGGCGACCGAGAAGGTCAGGCCGGCCTTGTCATTCATGCTGACCTGGTTGACGCCGGGCAAGTTGATCTCGGCCGGATCTTCGGCGGTGGAGATGTTCACGCCCGGCTTGTTCAGGATGTTCAGGCAGGTGTACAGCGACACGGTTTTACCCGACCCCGTGGGCCCCGTCACCAGCACCATGCCATAGGGGCGCTGCACTGCGTTGAGCAGGCGCTCCTTTTCGATCGGCTCGTAACCGAGCGCATCGATGCCCAGCTTGGCACTGCTGGGGTCCAGGATACGAATCACGATTTTTTCACCGAACATCGTGGGCAGGGTGCTGACCCGGAAATCGATCACCCGGTCCGGCCCGATCTTCAGCTTCATTTTCCCGTCTTGCGGCACCCTCTTCTCGGAGATGTCCATCTTGGAAATCACCTTGATGCGCGAGGCCAGCTTTTCCTTGATGGCCACGGGCGGCGAGGCGATTTCCCGCAACTCCCCGTCCACCCGGAAACGCACGCGGTAGGTGTGTTCATACGGCTCGAAATGCAGGTCGGAGGCGCGCATGCTGAACGCATCAAGCAGCATCTTGTGCAGGAACTTGACGACCGGGGCATCCTCGACCTCCGACACGCCCGAGTCATTGCTGTCGGCACTGGCCGCTTCGGCGGTGGACTCGTCAAACTCGAAGTCGTCGCCAATGATGCTGTCCATGGCCTCGGACGCCGTCGTGGCCGACGCTTCCACCATCTTCGAGAGCTTGTCGTACTCGGCGATCACCCAGTCCACGCCCATCTGGGTGGAAAACTTGATTTTTTCCGCCGCCTCCTGGTCCGACGGGTCGGCCGTGGCCACGATCAGGCGGTTGCTGCGTTTGCTCAATACAACGATGCGGTAGGCCTGGCAGATCTTGGTGTCCAGCAGCCCTTTGGGCAGCCGCTGGGTGTCTATCGCTTCCAGATCCAGCAGCGGGGCCGCAAATGCGGTGGACATGGTATGCGCCAGGTCGGAGGCGGACACCACCCCGGATCCGGTCAACTCAGCGATGAAGCTGGTGCGCCCGCTTTGGGCCTTGCGGAAAATGTCCTCTGCAGCCTTTTGTTCGAGCTTTCCCGCCATCACCAACGCGCGCCCCAAACCGGGCAAAGCGGGTGCATGGGTGACAGTATCGACGGCGGCCATGGTTTCGAATCTATCTCAAAGTGACAAAATTGACATCATCGTTGATAGCTCAGGCGATGTAAATCGAAATGGCAGCCGCCCCGACCCCGGTGTTGGAAGGATGACAAGGAAACCGGAAGAGTGGACGCGAAAAGACGATGAATGGTCGGGGTGAGAGGATTCGAACCTCCGGCCTCTACGTCCCGAACGTAGCGCTCTACCAGGCTAAGCTACACCCCGACAGGTGCCCAGTCCGGCGTCAGGACCGACGCTGCAGCAGCTGGGAAGCCAATTCTAGCAAGGCATCGCTGTAAGCGTTGCGCCCCAGCGCCGCCTGTGCCGCGATCGCCCGCTGCGCCTCGGAGGCCGCGGCATCACGGGTTGCCTGCAGGGCGCCGGTCTGCCTGACGATGTCGACGATCTCGGCCAGGCGCTCGGTTCCGCCGGTTTCGATGGCGTGGCGTATCGTGGCCTGCTCGGCCGCCGTGCCGCGTTGCATGGCGATGATCAGCGGCAAGGTGGCCTTGCCCTCCCGCAGGTCGTCGCCCAGGTTCTTGCCCATCTCTGACGCGTCGCCGTCATAGTCCAGTACGTCGTCGATCACCTGGAACGCCGTGCCCAGCGCCTGGCCATAGTCGGCACAGGCCTGCTCGATCGCGGGCGGCGCGCCGGCCAGCAGGGCGGCGAGCCGCGCGCTGGCCTCGAACAGTTTCGCGGTCTTGGAGCGGATGACGCGCAGATACCCCTCCTCCGACAGGCTGGCGTCATGCATGTTCATCAGCTGCAACACCTCCCCCTCGGCAATGACGTTGGTGGCTTCGGCCAGGGTCTGCATGATGCGCATGTCGCCGGCATCGACCATCATCTGGAACGCCCGCGAATACAGGAAGTCGCCGACCAGCACACTGGCCGGGTTGCCAAACGAGGCATTGGCCGTGGCCCGGCCCCGGCGCAAGGTGGACTCATCCACCACATCGTCGTGCAGCAGCGTCGCGGTGTGTATGAATTCCACAACAGCGGCCAGGTTGAAACGCTGCTCGCCACGGTAATCCAGGGCGCCGCACATCAGCAGCAGCAGCGCGGGGCGCAGGCGCTTGCCGCCGGCGGCGATGATGTACTGCGACACCTGGCTGACCAGGGGGACATCGGAGCTGAGGCGGCGCGTGATCACCGCGTCCATGGCCTGCATGTCGCCGGCGATCAGGGCCAGCGCAGCGGCCGTTCGAGAGGAATTGGCAGTCAAGGCGATCCAGACAAGAGGTTGGCCAGATTATAGGAAGCCGGCGACCACCTGCCGCCGCACGTCGGGACGGACGGGCGGCCATACGGGGTTTTCGCGTCCCGTGCTAGAATCGAGGGCTCTGTGGAAATCCGTCCGCAGAACTCAATTTAAGAGGTCTTACATGTACGCGGTCATAAAAACCGGTGGCAAACAATACAAAGTTGCTACTGGCGAAAAAATTAAAGTAGAACAGATTGCTGCGGACGTAGGCCAAGAGATCGTTATTGACCAGGTATTGGCTGTCGGAACCGGCAGCACAATCACGGTTGGTACGCCCTTGGTGTCCGGCGCTACTGTTACGGTTACTGTTCTGTCGCAGGGCAGGCACGACAAGGTTCGCATCTTCAAGATGCGCCGTCGCAAGCATTACCAGAAACGCCAGGGTCACCGGCAAAACTTCACTGAGCTGCAAATCGGCGCCATCGTCGGTTAAGCAGCAGAAGTACCAAGGAGTAGTTAAAAATGGCACAGAAAAAAGGCGGCGGCTCTACGCGAAACGGGCGCGATTCGCAGCCCAAGATGTTGGGTGTCAAGAAGTTCGGCGGCGAGGTGATCAACGCGGGCAGCATCATCGTGCGCCAGCGCGGCACCAAGTTCCATCCGGGCGTCAATGTCGGCATCGGCAAGGACCACACCCTGTTTGCGCTGGTGGACGGTTCGGTTTCGTTCGCCGTCAAGGGCGCGCTGAACAAGCACACCGTGAATGTGACTCCAGCGTAAGCTGATCACTTCGATGGCATCGAAGCCCCGCCTGGTCGGGGCTTTGTTGTTTTGGCCTCTGCCTGTTGTGCATTTCTAAACTATCCTTGGGTGTCGTTGGCAGGTCTTGGGCCTGCCCTTCCAGAAAACCATGAAATTTGTTGACGAAGCCTTTATTGACATCGCCGCCGGCGATGGCGGGAGCGGCTGCGTCTCGTTTCGCCACGAAAAGTACAAGGAATTCGGCGGCCCCAACGGCGGTGACGGGGGCCGCGGCGGCCATGTCTATGCAGTGGCTGACGTCAACCTCAACACCCTGGTGGATTTCCGTTTTTCCCGCCGCCACGAAGCGCGCAACGGTGAACACGGCATGGGTTCGGACATGTTCGGCGCCAAGGGCGACGACATCATGCTCAAGATGCCGGTGGGCACCATCCTGACCGACGCCGAGACCGGCGAAGTCCTGTACGAGTTGCTGGTGCCCGGCGAGGAAGTGCTGATCGCCAAGGGCGGCGACGGCGGCTTCGGCAACCTGCGCTTCAAGAGCTCGACCAACCGCGCGCCGCGCAGCAAGACACCGGGCTGGCCCGGCGAGCGCAAGAGCCTCAAGCTCGAACTCAAGGTGCTGGCCGACGTCGGCCTTCTGGGCATGCCCAATGCGGGCAAGTCCACCTTCATCACGGCCGTTTCCAACGCGCGGCCCCGCATCGCCGACTATCCGTTCACCACGCTGCACCCGAATCTGGGCGTGGTGCGCGTGGGGCCGGAGCAAAGCTTCGTGGTTGCCGACCTGCCGGGCCTGATCGAGGGTGCCTCCGAAGGCGCGGGGCTAGGCCACCTGTTTTTGCGCCACCTGCAGCGCACGCGTTTGCTGCTGCACATCGTGGACATGGCGCCGTTTGACGACAGCGTGGACCCGGTCGCGCAGGCGAAAGCCATCGTCGGCGAACTCAAGAAGTACGACCCGGCGCTTTACGACAAACCGCGCTGGCTGGTGCTCAACAAGCTGGACATGGTCGACGCCGACAAACGCGCCGCGCTGGTCAAGGATTTCGTCAAGCGCTTCAAGTTCAAGGGCCCGGTGTTCGAGATTTCGGCACTGACGCGCGAAGGCTGCGAGCAGCTGGTCAAGACGATTTACCAGCACGTCAAAAGCGTGCAGAAAAGCGAACAGGCGCCCGAAGAGATCGACCCGCGGTTCGCCGAGCTGCCGCGCGAACCCGACGCCTCCTGATCCGGCGCGGGCACCGCTCGCTACAATAATCATAGCTAGTCGCCCATGTCCGGTATGGGCTGGAGCATCAAAATCATCTGAACATGGCGCAAACCACAGCTTCCCCGGTCCTTCTGAACGCCAGACGCATTGTGGTCAAGGTGGGCTCCAGCCTGGTCACCAACGAAGGCCGCGGCCTGGACGCCGCCGCCATCGGCCTGTGGTGCCAGCAACTGGCCGTTCTGGTCAAAAGTGGCCGTGAGGTCATCATGGTCAGCAGCGGCGCGATTGCGGAAGGCATGAAACGCCTGGGCTGGGCGGCCCGGCCCAAGGCCATCCACGAGTTGCAGGCTGCTGCCGCCGTCGGGCAAATGGGCCTGGTGCAGGTCTACGAAAGCCAGCTGCGCGACAACGGCGTCAGCAGCGCCCAGGTACTGCTGACCCATGCCGACCTGACCGACCGCGAGCGTTACCTCAACGCCCGCTCCACCCTGCTGACGCTGCTGCAGCTTGGCGTGGTGCCGGTGATCAATGAAAACGACACCGTGGTCACCGACGAAATCAAGTTCGGCGATAACGACACCCTGGGCGCGCTGGTCGCCAACCTGGTCGACGCCGATGCCCTGATCATCCTGACCGACCAGAAAGGTCTGTACAGCGCCGACCCGCGCAGGGACCCCGGAGCGCGCTTTATCGATGAGGCGGTGGCCGGTGACCCCGCGCTGGAGGCCATGGCCGGCGGCGCCGGCTCCAGCATCGGAAAGGGCGGCATGATCACCAAAATCCTGGCGGCCAAACGCGCGGCCGGCTCCGGTGCTTCCACCGTGATCGCCTGGGGGCGCGAGCCCAACGCGCTGATCCGCCTGACCCAGGGCGAGGCCATCGGTACCCTGCTGGTGGCCCAGACACCGAAAAACCAGGCGCGCAAGCAGTGGATGGCCGATCATCTCCAGCTGCGCGGCTCGGTGGCGGTCGATGCAGGCGCGGCCGTGAAAGTCCGCGACGAAGGCAAAAGCCTGCTGCCCATCGGCATGACCTCTGTGCAGGGCGAGTTCTCGCGCGGCGATGTGATTGCCGTGCATGACGCCGCCGGCACCGAGATCGCGCGCGGCCTGGCCAACTACTCGAGTGCCGAGGCGCGCCTGATCTGCCGCAAGCCTTCGGCGGAGTTTGAAAAACTGCTGGGTTACACCGGCGAGGCCGAGATGGTCCACCGGACCAACCTCGTGCTTACCAGTTGAAGCGGCTGAAGCGGTTGAGCTTGAGCTGACGGATCAGCTCATCGACCGACGAGACCTGCGCCGCGTTGTCGCAGGCGCCGGCCCGCGCGAAAGCCAGCGCGTGTTTTGAGGGCATGTTGTCGAACATCGAGCGCCACTCAGGCCGGCTCACCGAAGTCCATCCACCCGAGGGGCTGTAACGCGCATAGGTCTTGACCTCACCAGTCACACAGCGTATGCCTTCATACAGCACGTTGCGCGCGCCGCTGGCGCTGGTCGCGATCATGACGTAGCTGAGCACACCGTCTTTCGAGATGCGAAGCGTTGCCGGATCAACACCGTAGGACAGTGAAGACGCCTGGGACACATCAAAGGTCAGGACCTTGCCGGCGTCAAAAGCCGGTGGCGGCGGAACCGCTTCTTCCTTCCAGTCCGCCAGTTCGGCATCACGTTGCGCCCAGGCCGTGGCCGACAGTCCCAACAGGCAGGCCATGGCCAGCGATTTAAAGGTCATGTTTTTCATTTCGTGCAGCGGCGGCCAGGCTGGTCTGTGGAT
>CALRTF020000024.1:0-27903 GCA_943370985.1 Paenacidovorax caeni | reverse complement strand
AGCTTCGAGGTCAAGGATGCGTTTTCCGACACCGGCAGACGTGTCGAGCGCGTGTTTGTCAGTGCGCAAACCGGCGAGGGTTTGCCTTTGCTGCGCGCCTTGCTGGCCCGCCATGCAGCGCCGCCGCCTGAGGAAGATACCCCCCAAATCAGTGAGGCTGTCGCCTGATTGGGCACAATGTCGGAGTATTGAAAAAAATGAGCCTGATTCCATGAACCTGAACCCTGCGCTACAGACGCTGACAACCCTTCCGGCCCGACTGGGGCAACGCATCCGGGGCATGTTCAACCTGAACGACCCCCGCTGGGGCCGCGACGACGACAACAAGGCCGCCGGGGACGACAGCAAGCCGGAAGCCGGACAGAACGAGCCGCCACCGGCCCGGCCACCGGCTCCCAACCGTCAGCCGCCGCAAGGCCAGGGTCCGAACCAGGGTCCCCCGGACCTCGATGAACTCTGGCGCGATTTCAACCGCAAGCTCGGCGGCCTGTTCGGCGGCAACAAGCCCGGCCAGCGCGCGCGCGGTACCGGCGGCATGGGTGGCGGGGGCGGCAATGGCGGCCCCGGCAGCTTCCAGCCCGACATGAAAAGCGCTGGCATCGGCGTCGGACTGATCGCCGCCGTGGCGGTGCTGATCTGGCTGGGTACCGGCTTTTTCATCGTGCAGGAGGGCCAGCAGGCCGTGATCACCCAGTTCGGCAAGTACAAGTCGACCGTCGGCGCGGGTTTCAACTGGCGCCTGCCTTATCCGATCCAGCGCCACGAAATGGTGGTGGTCACGCAGATCCGTTCGGTGGATGTGGGCCGCGACACCATCATCAAGGCCACCGGCCTGCGTGAATCGGCGATGCTGACCGAAGACGAAAACATCGTCGAGATCAAGTTTGCCGTCCAGTACCGCCTCAATGATGCCCGCGCCTACCTGTTCGAAAGCAAGGACCCGGCAGGCGCCGTGGTGCAGGCCGCCGAGACCGCGGTGCGCGAGGTGGTCGGCAAGATGAAGATGGACTCGGCCCTGGCCGAGGAACGCGACCAGATCGGCCCGCGCGTGCGCGTGCTGATGCAGACCATCCTGGACCGCTACAAGGTCGGCGTGGAAGTGGTCGGCATCAACCTGCAGCAAAGCGGTGTGCGCCCGCCCGAGCAGGTCCAGGCCTCCTTCGACGACGTGCTCAAGGCCGGCCAGGAGCGCGAACGCGCCAAGAACGAAGCCCAGGCCTATGCCAACGACGTGGTCCCGCGTGCCGTGGGTTCGGCTTCCCGCCTCAAGGAAGAGTCCGAAGCCTACAAGGCCCGCATCGTGGCGCAGGCCGAGGGTGATGCGCAGCGCTTCCGCTCGGTGCTGACCGAGTACCAGAAGGCGCCGCAGGTGACCCGCGACCGCATGTACACCGATGCCATGCAGCAGGTCTACACCAACGTCACCAAGGTGCTGGTGGAATCCAGGCAGGGTTCGAACCTGCTGTACCTGCCGCTGGACAAGATCATGCAGCAGACCGCCAATGGCACACCGGCCGTCACCGAGGCAACGCCGCTGGCCGGCGGCGTCTCCGCGGCGCCCGCTGCGCCCGTGACCAGCGTCGATCCCCGTGTACGCGATGCTGCGCGCACCCGTGAACGCGAAACCCGCTAAGAGGAAGATATCGTGAACAGAGTTGGATTTATCTCCGCGTTCCTGCTGGCCCTGCTCGCCCTGGCCAGTTCCATGCTGTTTGTCGTGGACCAGCGCCAGTTCGGCGTGATCTACGCGCTCGGACAGATCAAGGAAGTCATCACCGAGCCTGGCCTGAACTTCAAGCTGCCGCCGCCGTTCCAGAACGTGTCGTACATCGACAAGCGCCTGCTGACGCTGGACAGCACCGATGCCGAGCCGATGCTGACCGCCGAGAAGCAGCGTGTGGTGATCGACTGGTATGTGCGCTGGCGCATCACCGAGCCGTCGGAGTACATCCGCAACGTCGGGCTGGACGAGCGCGCAGGGGCCAACCAGCTCAACCGCGTGGTGCGCAATGCCTTCCAGGAAGAGATCAACAAACGGACCGTGAAGGACCTGCTGTCGCTCAAGCGCGAGGCGCTGATGGCCGACGTCAAGGCCGAGGTGCTGCAGGTGGTGCGCGGCGCCAAGCCCTGGGGCGTGGACGTGGTCGATGTGCGCATCACACGTGTGGACTACGTGGAAGCCATCACCGAGTCGGTGTATCGCCGCATGGAAGCCGAGCGCAAGCGCGTGGCCAACGAACTGCGCTCCACCGGCGCGGCCGAAGGCGAGAAGATCCGCGCCGATGCGGATCGCCAGCGCGAGGTCACGATTGCCAACGCCTACCGCGATGCCCAGAAAATCAAGGGTGAGGGTGACGGCCAGGCCGCCTCGATCTACAACGACGCCTTTGGCCGCGACCCGCAGTTCGCCCAGTTCTACCGCAGCCTCGATGCCTACAAGGCCAGCTTTGCCAAGAAGAGCGACGTGATGGTGATTGACCCGTCGTCTGATTTCTTCAAGGCCATGCGCGGTTCCGGCGCAGGCACGGCGCCGAAAAAGTAAGTCCCTTGGACAGCGGCACGCTCTGGCTCGCGCTGGCCTGCCTGCTTGTCCTCGAGGGCCTGTTTCCCTTCCTCTCGCCCGGCGGCTGGCGCCGCATGTTCGAGCAGATCCTCGGCATGAGCAACGGCCAGATCCGCTTTTTCGGGCTCTGCAGCATCATCGCAGGCGGGGTCTGGATGGCGTTTCTGCTCTAGCGCCTTCGATTCCCGCCCGCTATTTCGGCCTGCAGCGCGCATCCGGTCGTCACCCGGCCGAAAACCGCTGCCAAGCCCGGTAAAATCCTGTTTTTAACAGCGCACGATAAATACATGCCCGCCTGGTCGTCATCATGGCAATTGCCGGATCAAATTGCCGATGTCCTGCCCTCCGAGGCGCGCCACATCGAGGAGCTGCGCCGCCTGTTTCTGGACACGGCGCGCAGCTACGGCTACGAGCTGGTCATGCCGCCGCTGCTGGAACACCTCGAATCCCTGCTCACCGGCACCGGTGAGGCGCTGGACCTGCAAACCTTCAAGCTGGTGGACCAGCTGTCCGGCCGCACCCTGGGCCTGCGCGCCGACACCACGCCGCAGGTGGCGCGTATCGACGCCCACCTGCTCAACCGCCAGGGCGTGGCCCGCCTATGTTACTGCGGTCCGGTGCTGCACACCCGCGCCGACCGCCCGCATGCCACGCGCGAGCCGCTGCAGTTCGGCGCCGAGATCTACGGCCACGCCGGCCTCGAGGCCGACCTCGAAGCCCAGCTGCTGGCGCTCGAGGGCCTGAATGCCGCCGGCGTCACCGAACTTTCCGTCGACATGGCCGATGTGCGCATCGTCAGCAGCCTGCTGGCCGGCGCGAAGGTCAGCCCGTCCATGCTCGCGCGCATCCACGCCGCGCTGGCGGTCAAGGATGCCAGCGAGCTGTCCAGCCTGACGGCCAGCCTCAACGGTGAGCTGCCTGCCGCGGCCCGCGAGGGCCTGCTGGCGCTGCTGCAGTTCTACGGCGACGACAAGGTGCTGGGCGAGGCTGAAAAGGCCTTCAAGGCCGTCCCCGAAGCGCTCAAGGCCCTGCAGAACCTGCGCTGGCTGGCCAAGCATGTGCAGGCGCTGGCCGGCCCGGTGCGTATTGCCTTCGACCTCGCCGACCTGCGTGGTTATGCCTATTACAGCGGCACGCGGTTTGCCATTTACGGCCGGGGCCAGCGTGATGGCGGGCAGGGCGCCGAACTGGTGCGCGGCGGCCGTTACGACGAGGTTGGCGCAGTGTTTGGCCGGAACCGCCCGGCCGCCGGCTTCAGCCTGGATTTGAAGGAACTGGTCAGCGTGCTGCTGCCCAAACCCCTGCGCCCCGCCATCCGCGCCCCCTGGGGCGAGGATGCCGGCCTGCGCGCGGCGATTGCCAGGCTGCGCGCCGGCGGCGAAACCGTGGCCTGCGTGCTGCCCGGCCACGAACATGAAGTCGACGAATTCGATTGCGACCGCGAGCTGGTCAGCCTGGCCGGCCAGTGGCAGGTCCGGCTGCTGGCCAAAACGCCGGCGTGAGCCGCAGCGCGTGTCCATTTCCCATCCATTCTTAACGAGTAAACGAAGATGACAAAGACAACTGCCGCATCCGCCGGCCGCAACGTGGTGGTCGTGGGGACCCAGTGGGGTGACGAGGGCAAGGGCAAGCTGGTGGACTGGCTGACCGAAAGCTCGCAGGGCGTGGTGCGTTTCCAGGGCGGCCACAACGCCGGCCACACGCTGGTCATCAATGGCATCAAGACCGCGCTGCACCTGATCCCCAGCGGCATCATGCGCCCCGGCGTCAAGTGTTACATCGGCAACGGCGTGGTGCTGTCGGCGGCCAAGCTGTTCGAGGAAATCGAGGGCCTGGAAAAAGCCGGGGTGGAAGTGCGTTCGCGCCTGCGCATCAGCGAGGCCTGCCCGCTGATCCTGCCTTTCCATGTGGCGCTCGACGTGGCGCGCGAAACCCGCCGCGAAAAAGGCGGTACCGTGAAAATCGGCACGACCGGCCGCGGCATCGGCCCGGCCTATGAAGACAAGATCGCGCGCCGCGCGCTGCGCGTGCAGGATCTCAAACACCCCGAGCGTTTTGCCGCCAAGCTGCGCGAGCTGCTGGACCTGCACAACTTCGTGCTGACCGGTTACCTGCATGCGCCTGCGGTCGAGTTCCAGCCGGTGTACGACGAGGCCATGCGCCACGCCGAACTGCTCAAGCCCATGATGGCCGACGTTTCGCGCGAGCTCAACGACGCCAATGCCGACGGCGCCAACCTGCTGTTCGAAGGCGCGCAGGGCACCTTGCTCGACGTCGACCACGGCACCTACCCGTTTGTCACCTCGAGCAACTGCGTGGCCGGCAATGCGGCCGCCGGCGCCGGTGTCGGCCCGGGCATGCTGCACTACATCCTGGGCATCACCAAGGCCTACTGCACGCGCGTGGGCGGTGGACCTTTCCCGACCGAGCTCGACTGGGAAACACCGGGCACGCCGGGTTTCCACATGAGCACCGTGGGCGCCGAAAAGGGCGTGACGACGGGGCGCAGCCGGCGCTGCGGCTGGTTTGACGCGGCCCTGCTCAAGCGCTCGGCCCAGGTCAACGGCCTGTCGGGCCTGTGCATCACCAAGCTCGACGTGCTCGACGGCATCACCAACCTCGAGCTGTGCACCGGCTACGAACTCGACGGCCGTGTCACCGACATCCTGCCCATGGGCGCCGAGGAAATCGCCGCCTGCAAGCCGATCTACGAAACCCTGCCGGGCTGGACCCAGAGCACGGTCGGCGTGACCGATTACAACAAGCTGCCGGCCGCGGCCCAGCGCTACCTCCAGCGCATCGAGGAGGTCACCGGTGTGCCCATCCACATGATCTCGACCAGCCCCGACCGCGACCACACCATCCTGCTGCGCGACCCGTTTGCGGCCTGAGCAGGGATTGACCGGAATTTATGAGTCAAATCGGCCTCCAGCCCCCGGTGGTCGGGGGCTACCAGCTATCAAATCAGGAGCATTTCCCATGTTGACCGAAGACGGCAAACACCTTTACGTCAGTTATGACGAATACCACAACCTGATTGAAAAGCTGGCCCTCAAGGTTTATCAGTCCGGCTGGGAGTTCGACACCATCCTGTGCCTGGCGCGCGGCGGCATGCGGCCGGGCGACATCCTCTCGCGCATCTTCGACAAGCCGCTGGCCATCATGTCCACCAGCTCCTACCGCGCCGAAGCCGGCCGGCAGCAGGGCAAGCTCGACATCGCGCGTTACATCACCACGCCGCAAGGCGAGATCGCCGGCAAGGTGCTGCTGGTGGACGACCTGGCCGACACCGGCCACACGCTCAACGCGGTGATCGACCAGCTGCGCAACAACTACAAGCCGATCAGCGAGCTGCGCAGCGCGGTGATCTGGACCAAGGGTGTGTCGACCTTCCAGCCCGATTATTCGGTCGAGTTCCTGCCGACCAACCCGTGGATCCACCAGCCGTTTGAAGGCTACGATGCCTTGCGGCCGGCGCAGCTGATGGAGAAGTGGAAGATCTAGTTTCCACGCCTGCCGACTGTCATCCCGGACTTGATCCGGGATCCACGGCGCATACCCCCACCGTTCGGGCTGAGCCTGTCGAAGCCTTCCCTCGCTTCGGGCGGAACGGTTTGCCTGCGTCTGTTGGCCGGGGGTTGCCCGGCGGCAAGTAACTTTCTTTTGCTTCGCCAAAAGAAAGTCACCAAAGAAAAGGCGACCCTGCTGTCTGCGGCCCTTCGCTGGCGCTCAGGGCAACCTGCGGTGCTCGGTCCAGCCGGGGTCGAGCTCGACTCGCTTCGCTCAAAATCGCTCGCCCTGATCCGTCTGGCCCTGCGCTCCTCGGCGCAGACAGAAGGGTGGGAAAGAAAACCAAAACGTGGATACCGGACCCCGTTCGGAGTGCAGGAAGCGCGCAGCGCTTCAAGGACGGGAATCCCAACAGACCGCCATGTTTGCACGCGAGCGCAGCGCACGCGGCCACATGAAGTTCCCCTCCATCGCCCAGCGAGGCGAGGGAGGGGCTAGGGGTGGGAGTGGGGAGTTAAGGTCCTGCTTCGTCTGCAGACCCGGGCGCTGGAGTTTGCCAGCGCCTGCCAACCGATGCCCTCTCCCTCCCGGGAGAAATCGGCAGCCGTTAACATGGCTGCATGAGCGATATCTCCACCCAACTGATACACCACGGCTACAAGCCGCCTGCCGGCTTCGATGCGGTCCAGCCTGCCATCCACAAGGCGTCCACCATCATCTTCCCCAGTGTGGCGGCGCTGCGCCAGCGCGACTGGAAACACAAGACCGGCTACACCTACGGCCTGCACGGCACGCCGACCACCTTCACGCTGGAGGAGCGCATCAACACGCTGGAAGGCGGCAACTTCTGCACGCTGGTGCCCAGCGGCCTGGCCGCCGTGGCGCTGGTGGACATGGCGCTGCTCAAGGCCGGCGACGAGGTGCTGATCCCCGACAACGCCTACGGGCCGAACAAGGCCTTTGCGCAAAACGAGCTGGCGAACTGGGGCGTGAGCTTCAGCTTTTACGACCCCATGTCGCCGGTTGACCTGGCGGGCAAACTGACGCCGCGCACGCGGCTGGTCTGGCTGGAAGCGCCGGGTTCGATCACGCTGGAGTTTCCGGACCTGCCGGCGCTGGTGGCCGCCGTCAAGGCGCATGGCGATGCCCATCCCCAGGGCATCGTCACCGCGCTGGACAACACCTGGGGCGCCGGCATCGCCTTCAACGCCTTCGAGCTCGGCGCCGACATCTCGGTGCAGGCCCTGACCAAGTACCCCAGCGGCGGCGCCGACGTGCTGATGGGCTCGGTGGTCACGCGTGACGAGGCGCTGCACCAGCTGGTGCACTTCTGCCACATGCGGGTCGGTTACGGCATCAGCGGCAACGACGCCGAGCTGGTGCTGCGCGGCCTCAACACCATGGCCCTGCGTTACGCGGCGCAGGACGCCACGACCCGCGCGCTGGCGGTCTGGCTGCAGCAGCAGCCGCAGGTCGAGGCTGTGTTTCATCCGGCGCTGCCGGGCTCGCCGGGCCATGACAGCTGGCGGCGCGACTGCACGGCGGCGGCCTGCCTGGTCAGCGCGGTGTTCAAGCCGGGCTACAGCCAGGCCGCGCTGGACGCCTTCTGCGACAACCTCAAACTGTTCAACATCGGCTACAGCTGGGCCGGACCGATCAGCCTGTGTGTGCCCTATGACGTGCCGTCCATCCGCACCGCGGCCTGGCCGCATCAGGGCGGGCTGGTGCGTTTTTCGGTCGGGCTGGAAGCCCTGTCCGACCTCGAGGCCGACCTGGCCCAGGCGCTCGCCATGATGCAGTACAGTTAGGACATATTCCTGAAGAAAGCACGCCGTGGCAACTCCCAATTACTCCTACGAAAAACGCCAGAAAGAGCTGGCCAAAAAGAAGAAAAAAGAGGAAAAACTCAAGCGCAAGGCCGAGGGCAAGCCGGACCTGCCGGATGACGACACGCCCGATGGCGCGCCCGGCGAAACCGGCACACCGCCTGCCGAACCGGCCGCCTGATCCAGGCAACCATCTCGTTATTGGTGAATCAATCGGGCTCCAGCCCTTATCCAGTGGCCGTCGTCAGCTAGACTTTTGATAGCAGGCCCGGCCCCCAGGCTCCGCCGGGACAGTTGTTCTGTCCCCCGGAGCCTTTTTCATGGGCGCTGTGTGTGGGGGGCGGTTTATGCCGCGAGCAGGCTGGCTGCCAGCGCATCCATGGCCGCCGTGCTGCGGTCCTGCGGCGCCAGCGGCTTGGCGCTTTCGTACTGCGTGAAGTTGCGCCGCATCGACTGCAGGTAGACCGGGTCGTAGTGCTGCAGCAGCAGCTCGCGCACCACCGAAGCGACATCGCCGCTGCGCGCACGGGCCTGCCAGTCGCTGACCACGTCCTTGCCGCGCGCCTCGGTCAGCGCGCCCAGGCGCTCGCAGAAAAACGCGATGTCCCTGACAAAAAAATCGTAGTCCTCCAGCAGCAGCGCGACACGTTCGTCCTCGGCCAGCTCCAGCCGCAGGCAGGGGCTGGCGCGCATGGCGCTGATCAGGCCCTCCGGCACCGCCACATTGCCGACTTTTTTGCTTTCGCTCTCGATATACACCGGACGTGCCGGGTCGAAGCTGCGCAGTGCCGACCAGACCATGCTGTCAAAGGCTTTCTGGCTCGGCTGCGGCACGCCGGGAATCATGCCCAGCACCGAGCTGCGGTGCCTGGCCAGGCCTTCGAGGTCCAGCACCTGCGCGCCCTGCGCCGCCAGCGCATGCAGCAGCCGGGTCTTGCCGGCGCCGGTGGGGCCGCAGACCACCCGGTACTGGTGCCGTGCCGCCAGTTGCGGCAGGTCGGCGACCAGCGCCGCGCGGAAGGCCTTGTAGCCGCCGTCGACCAGCGTCACCTGGAAACCGATCTGGTCCAGGATCAGCGCCAGCGAGCCGCTGCGTTTGCCGCCGCGCCAGCAATAAATCAGCGGCTGCCACTCGCGCGGCTTGTCCAGCACCTCGCGCTGGATATGGTCAGCGATGTTTTTGGCGACCAGCGCCGCACCCAGTTTTTTGGCCTCGAACTGGCTGATCTGTTTGTAACGTGTGCCGACGATCCTGCGCTCTTCGTCATGCAGGCTGGGCCAGTTGACGGCGCCGGGCAGGTGGTCTTCGGCGTATTCGCCTTCGCTGCGCGCATCGATCACCGCGGAATAGTCGGCCAGGGTGGCCAGCGCCTGTTCGGCGGGGATGCGCGCCAGGCTCACTTGAGCAGCTTTTTGAGTTCGGGCCAGACATTGGCCAGCATCCGGGCCTGTGCCTGCTCATTCGGGTGGATGCGGTCGGCCTGGAAGTTGCCCACCGCGTCATCCACGTCCGCGATGCCCTTGAGGAAGAAGGGCACCAGCGCGACCTTCTCGGTTTTGGCGACCTGGGTGAACAGCCCCGAAAAAGTCGCGCCGTAAGCGCCGCCGTAGTTGGGCGGCACCTGCATGCCCAGCAGCAGCACCCGGGCGCCGGCCTTTTTGGCGGCCTGGGTCATGGCCAGCAGGTTGGCCTCGGTCATGTCCAGCGGCAGGCCGCGCAGCGCGTCGTTGCCGCCGAGTTCGATCACCACCACCGTGGGTTTGTGCTGCGCCAGCAGGGCCGGCAGACGCGAACGCCCGCCCGAGGTGGTGTCGCCGCTGATGCTGGCGTTGACCACGCGTGCAGACTTTTTGTCGGCGGCCAGCTGCTTTTCCAGCAGCGGTACCCAGCCGGTGCCGCGTTTGAGCCCATATTCGGCACTCAGCGAGTCGCCGACGATCAGCACGGTGTCGCGGGCCGCGGCTTGGGCCGGCGCCTGGGCCTGGGCCAGCAGCGGCGCGGCGGCAAAAGCCGCCAGCAGCAGCGCGCCCAAAGGTTTTACCAGGCGCGCAGCCGCGGCGCGGGCAAGCTTGGTAAAGTCTGATCTCAAGTTTTCTGACAAGGCTGACATGTTTGAACCCGCGGTTAATCTGCCGAATGACGCTGCTCCGGCGCCCACTTCCTCTTCAATTATTTCCGTGGAGCATGTTTTCAAGAGTGTGAGCGACTCGACCGGTACATTGACCATTTTGCGCGATATTCATTTCGCACTGGCGGCCAGGGAGACTGCGGCGATTGTGGGTGCTTCCGGTTCCGGCAAAAGCACCTTGTTGTCCATCATCGCCGGGCTGGACACGCCGACCCAGGGCACGGTGCACCTGGCCGGCCAGGACCTGTTTGCGCTCAGCGAGGACGACCGCGCCGCCCTGCGCGCGCAAAAGGTCGGTTTTGTTTTCCAGAGCTTCCAGCTCATGGGCAACCTGAGCGCGCTGGAGAACGTGATGCTGCCGCTGGAACTGTCCGGCGCCAAAAACGCGCGGGCCCAGGCCACCGAGATGCTCAGGCGCGTGGGCCTCGGTGAGCGGCTCGGCCACTACCCCAAGGTACTGTCGGGCGGCGAGCAGCAGCGCGTGGCGCTGGCGCGGGCTTTTGTGGTGCAGCCCGCCTTGCTGCTGGCCGACGAGCCCACCGGCAGCCTGGACTTCGCCACCGGCGAAACCGTGATGGCGCTGATGTTCGAACTCAACAAGGAACTCGGGACCACGCTGGTGCTGGTCACGCACGACCGCGGCATTGCGGCACGCTGCGAACGGCGCATCACGCTGGAAGCCGGCCAGGTGATTGCCAATTAAGAACCAAAACGGCCTCCAGCCCCCGTCGGACGGGGGCGGCCAGCTACTGTTTTAATAGCATTCAGGCGCTTCGCCGGTACACCGCCAGCGAGCCGGCCAGGCCCAGCAGGGCGCCGCCGCAGAGCCGGTCCAGCCAGCGCGTGGCACCGGCCTTCAGCAGGCGCAGCGCCCGCGCGCCGATCACCGCATAGGCCAGCATCACCGCGAAATCCAGCCCCCCGAACACCAGCGCGATGGTGATGTATTGCGGCGCCTGCGCGGCGGCCGGGTCGATGAACTGCGGCAGCAGGGCCGAGCAGAAGAGATAACCCTTGGGATTGGTCGCGGCGACCAGGAAGGACTTCATGAAGATGGCCCGGCCGTTGCGCGGTTCGGCCTCCAGCTCGCCAGCCGGCAGCGCGAATCCGCCCTTGGAGCGCAACATGCGCACACCCAGCCAAGCCAGGTAAGCGGCGCCCACCCACTTGAGCACGCTGAACCAGAACTCCGAGGCCGCCAGCAGCGCGCCCAGGCCCAGCGCCACCGCGCCCACCAGCACGAAGTCCGAGGCCACCGCGCCCAGCATGCCGGGCACCGAGCGGCGCACGCCGTAACGCGAGCCGTTGATCAGCGCCAGCAGCACGGTCGGGCCGGGCGTGGCGATCACGGCCAGCGCCACGGCGGCAAACAGCAGCAGGGCGGTGGCCGTCATGCCGCGGCCCCGCAGCCGGCCGGTTTGAACACCCGTTCGCTGGAGGCCGGGTACTTCGCCAGCTTGTCCGCCGGCCGGCGCGGCCTCGCCAGCAGCTCACCGCCGCAGTTGGGGCAGATGCCCAGCAGCTTGCTGTTCGCGCAGTCGCTGCAGAAGGTGCATTCAAAGGTGCAGATACGGGCGTCCGCCGAGTCGGCCGGCAGGTCGCAGTTACAGCATTCGCAGTTGGGGCGCAGTTGGAGCATGGCAAATCCGTTGCAGTGTGGAGGGGCAAAAGTGCTTGAATTTCACGGCCTGGCGCCACATGTTACTGTTTCAAGGCTGTCCAGCAGGCAGCTTTTTTGCCCACCCCACCACAAGGCCCTTGCCATGACCGCGCCCACGCCCGCCACCCTCAAAATCGATTTTGTCTCCGACGTGTCCTGCCCCTGGTGCGTGATCGGCCTGAAGTCCCTCGAAACAGCGCTGGGGCGGGTCGGTGACGGGGTGAAGGCCGAACTTCATTTCCAGCCCTTTGAACTGAACCCCAAGATGGCGGCCGAAGGCCAGGACATTGGCGAGCACCTGGCCGAAAAATACGGCTCCACGCCCGAGCAGTCGCAGAAAAACCGCGAAATGATACGCGCGCGCGGCGCCGATGTGGGTTTCACCTTCAGCATGGACAAACGCAGCCGCATCTACAACACCTTCGATGCGCACCGGCTGTTGCACTGGGCGGGTGAAGAGGCACCCGCGCTGCAATTGCGGCTCAAGGAGGCGCTGTTCAAGGCCTACTTCACCGATGGCGACAGCCCCGGTTCACACGAAGTGCTGGCCCGTGTCGCCGGCGAGGTCGGGCTGGATGTGCATCGCGCCAAGGCGATCCTGGCGTCAGACGAGTACGCCGACGCTGTGCGCGAGCGCGAGAATTTCTATTTGCAGCACGGCATCCACTCGGTGCCGGCGGTGATCATCAACGACCAACACCTGATCTCCGGCGGCCAGCCGCCGGAGGTCTTCGAGCAGGCGCTGCGGCAGATCGCTGCCGCCAGCTGAAAGAGGAGAGCGCCATGCACAAAAGCCGCATGGGAACCATCGTGATCGACTGCGAAACCGGCGACGTGGACCAGGCAGCGGCCTTCTGGGCCGGCGCTTTGGGCCGTGGCGCGTTAGCAGTGACCGATCCCCAGTTTTCCGCATACCGCAGCCTGGCGCCTGCCGCCGGCCAGCTGCCGGTGCTGGTGCAGGCGGTGGAGCATCCGAGCCGGGTCCATCTCGATATCGAAACCGACAATGTCGATGCGGAGGTGGCGCGGCTCGAAAAGCTGGGCGCCCGGCGGATCAAGCAGGTCAAGACCTGGTGGGTCATGGAAGCACCCACCGGCCAGCGCTTTTGTGTGGTGCGGCCCCAGACCCCGGACTTTGACGCGCACGCCAATGTCTGGGAGGACTGAAGGCCACACGTTCTTCAGGACTTGAGGGTAGCGACCAGCGTGATCGAACCCACGCTGCCCAGCGCCTTGGACAGCGGGCACCCGCGTTTGGCCGCTTCGGCGATCTGCTGGAACTGGCCGGCATCGATGCCCGGCACTTTCGCGTCCAGGGTCAGCGCAATCCGGTCGATCAGAAAGCCGTCACCGTCGGGAATCAGGCTGACCTTGGCCGTGGTGTCCACGTCTTCGGTGGCAAAACCGGCCTTGTCACACGCGAATGAAAACGCCATGGTGAAGCAGGCCGCATGCGCGGCACCCAGCAGCTCTTCGGGGTTGGTGCCCTTGCGGTCGTCCTCAAAGCGGCTGCCGAAGCCATAGGGGTAATTTTTCAGCGCATCGGTTTCGGTGCTGATCTGGCCCTGGCCTTTTTTGCCCTGGCCTTCCCAGTGAACGCTGGCGGTTTTTTCGGTCATGGTGTGTCCTTTGAATGATGGTGTGATGGATGGCGGACCACCGTAGGCGTGGCCACCTCTCCACTGTGCCCAGCCGGGAAGGGGCAGGGCGTGAGACATCATCGCCAATGGGGGTTGGTGTTCTCCTACGCTAGGCGACTGTTTGGGTCAGGCGCTTAGCCACGATGTTTGTCCAGACAGCCGGTCGGCCGGAACCGCGGGCGAGGACTTAAAGTCGCAACCATGAAATCGCCCCAAATAAAAACGGTGCTCTATAACGGCAAACCGGTTGGCACGTATATCGCCACAGGTGATCGTGAACAAGATCTCGAGGCTTCGAGAGCAGTGCTGTTGGAAGCGGGAATCGATTTGAATGCGGGAAAAGCCGAACAGTTGACTGCTGTAGGGCAGGCACGCAGTTTTGGTGCGGTCACGAAGCTGATTGTCGATGCAGGCTTCAAATCGCATCCTTGGAATCCCCACCTAATTGCACCTCTTGTCGTCAATGCCAGTTTCTGCATCGAAGTGTTTCTGAAGGCATTGGGAAGGCTTGTAGGGAAAGACCTGCACGGTCATCACCTCGATGCACTATTCGAAGCGTTACCGGCGGAGCAGCAGGACGCAATTCAGAAAGAGTTCGACAGTCGATTACCAGTTTATCAATTGCCGCCTAGCGCCCTCCGTGACGAACTGGCGTCAATGAGCAAAGCTTTTGAACAGTGGCGCTATTTGTACGAGAAAGACAAAAGGCTTGAATTTGAAGTACGCGTCGCACTCGCTGTGATAGAGGCGTTGGACAGGGTGTGCATAGGGAGGATGGCCGGAACCCAGCATGGGTCCAGCGATCTCGCAAAGTAACCGTCGAGTTTTTGGAGGGCCAGCTTAGGCTACAGATTTTTCACCAGCACCAAACTCTTGCGGTTGATGTTGTACTTGCGCTTGCGGGCGTCGGGTAGCCAGTCGGGATCGACCTGCACAAAACCGCGCTTGATGAACCAGTGCATGGTGCGGGTGGTCAGCACAAAAATCGACTTCAGGCCCATGCCCCGCGCGCGCTGCTCGATGCGTTTGAGGATGCGTTCTCCGTCGCCCTGGCTCTGGCTGTGCGGCGACACGGTGAGCGCTGCCATCTCGGCGGTTTTGGCTTCCGGGTAGGGATACAGCGCGGCGCAGCCGAAAATCACGCCGTCGTGTTCGATCACGGTGTAGTGGTCAGCATCGCGTTCGATCTCGGTGCGGTCGCGCTTGACCAGGGTGCCGTCTTTTTCAAAAGGCTCGATCAGTTGCAGGATGCCACCCACGTCGTCGGCGGTGGCTTCGCGCAGGCTTTCGAGCTTTTCATCGATGACCATGGTGCCGATTCCGTCGTGCACATAAATTTCGAGCAGCAGCGAGCCGTCGACCGCAAACGGCAGGATGTGGCTGCGCTCGACGCCCGACTTGCAGGCCTTGACGCAGTGCTGCAGGTAAAACGCGGTGTCGGTCGGCTGGGTCGGGTTGGGCAGGCTTGCCAATAATTTTTCGGCGGCGGCCAGCGGCAGCTCGGTGTCTATCGGGTTGTCCTCGCTCTCGGCTTCGGCGGGGTTGGTGCGTATGCCGGGGATTTCGGTCAGGAAGACCAGCTTGTCGGCCTGCAGCTCGATCGCCACGCTGGTGGCGACTTCTTCCATGGTCAGGTTGAAGGCTTCGCCGGTCGGTGAAAAACCGAAAGGCGAGAGCAGCACCATGGCGCCGAAGTCCAGCGTGCGCTTGATGCCGGCGGTGTCGACCTTGCGCACCATGCCCGAATGCTTGAAGTCCACGCCGTCGACGATGCCGACCGGGCGCGCGGTGATGAAATTGCCGGAAATCACGCGCACGGTGGAGCCGGCCATGGGCGTGTTGGGCAGGCCCTGGCTGAAGGCGGCCTCGATCTCGTAACGCAGCTGGCCGGCGGCTTCCTGCGCGCAATCGAGGGCCACCGAGTCCGTGATGCGCATGCCGTGCGAGTATTTCGCCTCGTGGCCCTTGGCCGCCAGCTGTTCATTGACCTGGGGCCGGAAGCCGTGGACCAGCACAATTTTCACGCCCATGCTCTGGATCAGCGCCAGGTCCTGGGCCAGGTGCGGCAGCTTGCCGGCAGCAATCGCTTCACCGGCGATACCGACCACAAAGGTCTTGCCGCGGTGCAGGTGGATGTAGGGCGCCACCGAGCGGAACCAGGGCACAAAGGTGAAATTGAAGACCGCAGACATGGGCGCGCTTTCGGGTTGCAGGAGGGCCGGGGGCCCCAATGGCAGAGAGTGTAAGGGAGGCGCGGGTTTTCATTGAGGTGCGGGACGGCTGGCGGCAGCGGTCAGGCCGGATAATGGCGCCATCCATGGACAAACTTGCTTACGGCTTCTGGGGGTGTTATTTCGGCACGACGGCGCTGATGCTTGCCGGCGCCGGCTTTGGATTCACGCGTTCCCTGCACCGGATCTCGCTGAATGCGGCGCTGTCGGCGGCCGCATCGAGTTTTTTCGTGATCGCTTTTCTGGGCGGGCTGCCGATAGACGACGAGGACACGCTGCTGCGTTTCCTCGCGCATGTGGCCATGGCCGTGTCCATCATCCTGGCCTACCTGCTGTTTGCCATCGTCGGCGCGCTCGACAAGCGCCGGACCCGCCGGGCCACGCAGCTGGCGCTGGCGCTGCTGGGCGCGGGCGGCGCAATCCTGGGCTGGCAGTTGCCGCCGCTGCAGGCGCTGGCGCTGGGCGTGGGCATTGCCGGCTGGCTGGGTGTAGCTGCGCTGGGCGTGGCCCTGCGCAGTGCCTGGCGCGGCGACCGGCTGGCCTGGCGGGCGGTGTTCGGGGTGCTGTTCATGCTGGTGGCGATGCTGGGCCTGAGCTGGATCGCGCTGGCGCGCGGAAACGTGCCCTGGCAGCTGCATGCCGTCAGCGCGCTGTCGGGCACGGCCTACCTGGTGATGATGGCGTCGGCGCTCTGGGTGCGTTATTCCTACCTGATCGAGCTCAAGCAGATCATGGCGCACGGCCCCAGTTACGACCCGGTCACCCGCATGCGCTCGCACACGGAGACCGGCCAGATGCTGGGCCAAGCCCTCAAGCGCCAGCACGACGAAGCCACGCTGCTGGGCATGCTGGTGATCACGATCGGCAACCTGTATGCGCTCGAAAAGCTCCACGGCAAGGCGGCCGTCAACCATGCGCTTTACGTGTGCGCCGGCCGCTTGCGCCGCGCCGTCCCGCGCGACGTGGAGCTGGGCCGCTTCGGCGAAGACGGCTTTGTGCTGCTGATGCGCGACTGCCGCGACAGCGGCCGCCTGATCAAACTCGCGCACCTGGTGGTGGCGCGCCTGGCCAAATCGGTGGTGCTCAACACCAGCCTGGACGAAGTCAGGCGCGAAAGCGAGCAGACCCGCTGGAAGGCGGACATCGGCTGCGGCGTGGTGATGGTCAGCGGCGTCCAGGACAGCGTTGCCGGCACGCTGGCGACCGCGCGCGCCATGTCGCGCACCGCGCTGAGCTACGGCAGCCGGGTGGCCTGGTACGACCAGGGCAGCGGCGAGGCGGTCGAGTTGCCGCTGCCCGAAGACGCCTGATCCGCGCCCGGCCCTCCGCAGCCGCCGGGATTGCGGCCTGCACCGATAATTGCTGCTTAATTCGACCAAGCCTCACCTTGTCACTGACCCCGCCTGTTTCCCTGAAAATCGAGTTTCCCGAGTCCCTGCCGGTGTCCGGCAAACGCGAGGAAATCACCGCCGCCATGCAGGCGCACCAGGTCGTCATCGTCTGCGGTGAAACCGGCTCCGGCAAAACCACGCAGTTGCCCAAGATTGCGCTGGCCATGGGCCGCGGCAAGCTCAACTACCCGGCCGGACAGGGCCGGCTGATCGGCCACACCCAGCCGCGCCGGATCGCCGCCTCCAGCGTTGCCAAACGCATCGCCGAAGAGCTCAAGACGCCGCTGGGTGACGTGGTCGGCTACAAGGTGCGTTTCCAGGACCGCCTGAGCCGCGACGCCTCGGTCAAGCTGATGACCGACGGCATTTTGCTGGCCGAGACGCAGACCGATCCACTGCTCAAGGCCTACGACACCATCATCATCGACGAGGCCCACGAGCGCAGCCTGAACATCGACTTCCTGCTCGGTTATCTGCGCCAGCTGCTGCCGCGCCGTCCGGACCTGAAAGTGGTGATCACCTCGGCGACGATCGATGCGCAGCGTTTTGCCGACTACTTCGCGTCGTCCAAAGGTCCAGCTCCGGTGATCATGGTCTCGGGCCGCATGTTTCCGGTCGAGCAGCGTTACCGTCCGTTCGAGGAATCACGCGACTACGATCTCAACGATGCGATCGCCGACGGCGTGGACGAACTCTGGCGCAACCCGCACAGCGCCGGCGACATCCTGGTCTTCCTGCCCGGTGAACGTGAAATCCGCGAGGCCGCCGACCATTTGCGCAAACACCTCGCGCACCAGCCGCTGTTCCGCAATGCCGAGGTGCTGCCGCTGTTTGCGCGCCTGTCGCAGGCCGAGCAGGACCGCATTTTCGACGGCCACACCGGCCGGCGCATCGTGCTGGCCACCAATGTGGCCGAAACCTCGCTGACGGTGCCCGGCATCCGTTATGTGATCGACGCCGGCACGGCACGTGTCAAGCGTTACAGCTTTCGCAACAAGGTCGAGCAGCTGATGGTCGAGCCGGTGTCGCAGGCCGCGGCCAACCAGCGCGCCGGCCGTTGCGGCCGCGTCGCCGACGGCATCTGCATCCGCCTCTATGACGAGCAGGACTTTCTGGGCCGCGTGCGTTTCACCGACCCGGAAATCCTGCGCAGCTCGCTGGCGGCGGTGATTCTGCGCATGAAGGCGCTGCACCTGGGCACGATTGAAAGTTTTGCCTTCATCGAGCCGCCGCAGGGCAGGGCGATTGCCGACGGCTACCAGTTGCTGGCCGAACTCGGCGCGGTCGACGATGACAACGAACTGACGCCTGTGGGCCGCAACCTGGCGCGCTTGCCGCTGGACCCGCGCGTGGGCCGCATGATCCTGGAGGCGCGCGACCGGCAGGCACTCGACGAGGTGTTGGTGATCGCCAGCGCGCTCAGTGTGCAGGACGTGCGCGACCGGCCCATGGACAAGCAGGCCCAGGCCGACCAGCAGCACGCCAAGTTCGACGACGAAAAAAGCGAGTTCACGGGTTATCTGAAGTTGTGGAAGTGGCTCGGTGATGTGCGCGGCGGCCACGGCACCGACCACAAGCTGTCGAACCGGCAGTATGAAAACCTGCTGCGCGAGAACTACGTCAATATCCGCCGGGTGCGCGAATGGCGCGACATCCACTCCCAGCTGCACGCGGTGGTGGGGGAGCAGAAATGGGCGCTCAACGACAAGCCCGCCAGTTATGAACAGCTGCATCTGTCGATGCTCTGCGGCCTGCTCGGCAACATCGGCATCAAGAGCGAGGAAGCCGCTTCGACAGGCTCAGGACAGTCGGAACACTACATGGGCGCGCGTGGCATCAAGTTCTACCGCCATCCCGGCGCGCGCCTGAGCAAAAAGCCGGGCCGCTGGATTGTGGCCGCCGAACTGGTGGAAACCACGCGCCTGTTCGGCCGCGGCATCGCCAACATCGAGCCTCAGTGGGTCGAGCAGGTGGCCGGGCACCTGCTGAAAAAGCAGCTGCTGGACCCGCACTGGGAAAAAAAGGCCGCGCAGGTCACGGCGCTGGAACGCGCCACGCTTTACGGCCTGGTGATCTACAACGGCCGGCGTGTCAACTTCGGCCGCGTCGACCCGGTCACGGCGCGCGAAATTTTCATCCGCGAAGCGCTGGTGGCCGGCAACTGGGACACCAAGCTGCCTTTCCTGCCGGCCAACCTCAGGCTGATCAAACAGGTGCAGGACCTGGAGCACAAGGCGCGGCGCCAGGACGTGCTGGTCGACGAAGAGCTGATCTATGCCTTTTACGACCAGCAGTTGCCGGCCGACATCTGCACCGGCGCGGGCTGCGAACACTGGTACCGGGACGAGGTCAAGAAGCAGCCGCAATTGCTGCTGCTCACGCGCGAGGAGCTGATGCGGCACGAGGCGGCCGGCATCACCACACAGTCTTTTCCCAAGACCCTGAGACTGGGCGGCGTCGATTGCCTGGCGACCTACCTGCATGAACCCGGCGACGCTCGGGACGGCGTCACCGTCGATGTGCCGCTGTTTGCGCTGAACCAGGTCAACGAGGAGCGCTGCGAGTGGCTGGTACCCGGCATGCTCAAGGACAAGGTCCAAGCGCTGATCAAGACCCTGCACCAGCGTCCGCGCTCGCGCCTGGTGCCGCTGCCCGAAACCGCGACGCGTTTTGCCGCCGAGTTGCTGCTGCCGGAAAAGTTCGGCGCCGGTTCGCTCACAGACGCGGTGCTCAAACTGGTGCGCGACGCGACCTCGCTGGACATCAAGCGCAACGACATGAAGCTGGAGATGTTGCCGCCGCATTTGTTCATGAACTTCCGCGTGGTCGATGAACACGGCCGGCAGCTGGGCAGCGGCCGCAACCTGGGCGCGCTCAAGGCTGAACTCGGCTCGCAGGCACGCGGTGCCTTCCAGGCGCTGGCCGGCCTGAAAACACGCGTGGCGCCAGAAACCCCTGGAACTTCAACATCAAATCGGGCTCCAGCCCCCGCCGGACGGGGGCAGGCAGCTCCTGAAAACATAGCAAACCAGAAGCCGCTGCCGGCCCGAACGCCCGAGCGTTACACCAGCTGGAGCTTTGGCGAACTGCCCGAACTGATGGAAATCAGCAAGGGCAAACAGACGCTGATCGGCTTTCCGGCGCTGATCGACCTCGGTGACGCGGTCACCATCGAGGTCTTCGACGAGCCCGAGGTGGCCGCCGCCAGGCACCGCGCCGGCCTGCGGCGGCTGTTCTCGCTGCAGATGAAAGACGCGCTGAAGTACCTCGAAAAAAACCTGCCGGACCTGCAGAAGATGGCCACCAGCTACATGCTGGTCGGTCGCGCCGCCGACAACTCGGGCGGCGGCACGCTGGAGGAACTGCGCGAGCAGATCATCGAAGTGGCGCTGGACCGTGCTTTCCTGCAGGAACCGCTGCCGACCCACGAAGCGGATTTCAAACAACGCGTCGACGACGGACGCGGGCGCCTGACGCTGATCGCCAGCGAGGTGGCCCGGCTGGCGGCAGGCATCCTGACCGAATTTGCGGTGGCCCAGCGCAAGATCAAGGACACAAAAAACGCCGCCGAAGCCTCCCAGGATGCGGCCCAGCAATTGCAGCGCCTGGTGCCCAAGCGCTTTTTGACGGTCACGCCCTGGGCGCAGCTGCAACACTTCCCGCGCTACCTCAAGGCCATCACCTTGCGGCTGGAAAAGTGGCGCGCCGACCCGGCGCGCGACGCGGCGCGCCTGGCCGAGCTGCGGCCGCAGGAGCAGCGTTACTGGCGCCTGGTGGCCGAGCGCAAGGGCGCGGCCGATGCGCGCCTGCAGGAGCTGCGCTGGCTGATCGAGGAACTGCGTGTCAGCTTTTTCGCGCAGGAACTGCGCACGCCCCAGCCGGTCAGCATCAAGCGGCTGGACAAGGCGTGGCTGCAGCTGGTCAACTGAGCGCAGGCTGCCTTCATGCCATGAGCCCGCCATCCCGCCCGCCTCCGGCACCGCCCCGGCCCTCACCGGCGGCGCTGCAAGCCATGTTCAACCGGGGGCTGGCCTTGCACCAGCAAGGCCGGATGGGCGAAGCCGAGGCCTGTTACCGCGAGGTCCTAGCCAGCCAGCCCGCCCATTTCGACAGCCTGCACCTGCTGGGGGTCGCCGCCTTGCAGGCGCGGCAGTTTGCGCGCGCGGCGGAACTGATAGGCGCAGCCCTGGCCGTGGATCCGCGCCAGGCCGCCGCCCACAACAATCTCGGCAATGCGCTCGACAGCCTGAACCGGCCCGAAGAGGCGATCGACAGTTTTGACAGGGCGATTGCGCTGCAGCCCGGGGATGCGGAGGCCTGGAACAACCGCGGCGCGGCCTTGCGCCGGCTGGGGCAGGCCCAGGCCGCCATCGAGAGTTATGACCGCGCGATTGCATGCAAGCCGGACCACGCGCAGGCCTGGTACAACCGCGGCAATGCCCAGCGTTCGCTGGGCCTGCTGCCCGCGGCGCTTGAAAGCTACCGGACAGCGATCGGTTTCAAGGCCGACCATGCCGAGGCCTACAACAACTGCGGCAACGTGCTGCGGGATTTGAACGAGCGGCAGGCTGCGCTCGCGGCCTTTGACAAGGCCATCCTGCTGAAACCGGCCTATGCCGATGCCCACAACAACCGCGGCACCGTGCTGAAAGCCCTGGACCGCCCGCAGGAGGCGGTGGAAAGTTATGACAGGGCTGTTGCCCTCAGGCCCGCGCATGCACAAGCGTATTTCAACCGCGGCAACGCGCAGGCGATGCTGAAACGGCCTGGCGCAGCCCTTGAGAGTTACGACAAGGCGATCGCCCTCAAGGCGGACTATGCCCAGGCCTGGTGCAACCGGGGCATCGCGCTGGGGGATTTGCGGCGGGATGTCGATGCCCTGGCCAGTTATGACCAGGCCCTTTCGCTGGATGCCGCTTATCCCGATGCCTGGAACAACCGCGGCAACACGCTCTCGAACCTGCGGCAGCACCAGCAGGCCATTCGCAGTTATGACCAGGCGATTGAACTGCAGCCCGCGGACGCGAGCGCGCATTTGAACCGGGCGCTGTGTTTGCTGCAGACCGGGGATTTCGAGGCGGGGTGGGCGGCGCATGAATGGCGCTGGAACAACGAGGCACAGCGGCCGTTTGTACGGGATTTCGCGCAGCCGCTGTGGCTGGGTACCGAGTCCCTGCAGGGCAAAACCATTTTGTTGCATGCCGAGCAGGGACTGGGCGACACCCTTCAGTTCTGCCGCTACGCCCCGTGCGTGAGCGCGCTGGGCGCCCGCGTCGTTCTTGAAGTCCAGCCATCACTGGCCGGGCTGATGCGCGGGTTGACGGGTGTCACGGAATGGGTGCTTGCCGGAGAGCCGCTGCCGGCGTTCGATTTCCACTGCCCCCTGCTCAGCCTGCCCCTGGCCATGCAAACCCGGCTGGACACGATTCCCCATAGCGCCGCCGGCTACCTCAAGGTGTCCGGGGACCGGCTGGCCCCATGGGCTGCCCGCCTGGGTCCAAAGACCAGGCCGCGCGTGGGGCTGGTCTGGAGCGGCAGCACCTGGCACAGGAACGACCACAACCGCAGCATTCCCCTGGCCGGGTTGATCGGCCACTTGCCCGATGACCTCGACTACTTCTGCCTGCAGAAGGAGGTGCGCGCGGCGGACGAGGCGGCCCTGGCATCGCACCCGCAGCTCCGCAGTGTCCGCAGGGACCTGGTGGACTTCGGCGATACAGCCGCCTTGTGTGAGTTGATGGATGTGGTGATCAGTGTGGATACCAGCGTCGCACATCTTGCGGGCGCGCTGGGGCGGCCGGTCTGGATCGCCTTGCCCTTCAATCCCGACTGGCGCTGGATGCTGGAGCGCAGCGACAGCCCCTGGTACCCGTCCGCAACACTTTACCGGCAGACATGTGCCGGGCAGTGGGAGGATGTCCTGGCGAAGCTGGGCCGGGACCTGCGGCTTCTGGCGGGCCCGGAACTGCGCGCCTGATGGCGTGCTGTCGTGCCGCGCGGGCGTCCGCCTGAATTCTTCGCTTACAGTTTGAGGATGAAACCGATTTTCAGGACCCCACCGGCGCCGGGGCGCGCGGCCGCCGGCAAGGGAACGGCGCAGGGGCTTGTCAACAAGGGCCTGGCCCTGCAGCAACAAGGGCAGTTGGCGCAGGCGTGCGACTGTTACCTGCAGGCGCTCAAGCTGCAGCCCGCGCATTTTGATGCGCTGCATTTGCTGGGGGTGCTGGCCTACCTGAGCGGGGAACCCGCGCGGGCGGTCGAATGGATCAGCAAGGCCATTGCCGTCCATGCCGGCAATGCGATGGCCTTCAACAACCGCAGCGCCGCCTGGCGCAGCCTGGGCCAGTTCGCGGCGGCGCTCGCCGACTGCGACCGCGCGGTGGAACTCCAGCCCGGCTATGCCGAGGCCTGGAACAACCGCGGTGCGGCCTTGCGCGGCCTGAAGCAGGCGGAGGCTGCCGTGGCCAGTTATGACCGGGCCATTTCGCTGAACCCGGACTACGCGGATGCCTGGAACAACCGCGGCAATGTGCTGGTGGACCAGCAGCAGCCGGCTGCCGCCATCGCCAGTTACGACCAGGCGCTACGCGTCCGGCCGGACTATGCCGAGGCCTGGTACAACCGCGGCAATGCATGGCGGGCCCTGCAGCAGCACCAGGCGGCGATCGACAGCTACGACCGCGCCATTGCGCTGCGGCCCACCCATGCACCGTCGTTCAACAACCGGGGCAATGCGCTGGGCGACCTGGCGCGCCACCAGGAGGCGCTGGACAGTTACGAGCAGGCGCTGGCGCTGCGCCCGGACCATGCGGAGACACTGAAGAACCGCGGTGTGGCCCTGGGCAAGCTCGGTCAGTTCGCGGCGGCGCTCGCCAGTTACGACCGTGCCATCGCATTGCGCCCTGACGATGCCGAGACCTGGAGCAACCGCGGTGTGGTGCTGGCCGAGCTCGACCGTTTGGACGAGGCGCTGGCCAGTTACGACCAGGCCATCCGCTGCCAGGCTGACTTTGCGCAAGCCCACAACAACCGCGGCGTCGCGCTGGGCCACCTCGCCCGCTACCGGGAGGCCGCCGAAAATTATGAACGCGCGATTGCGATCCGGCCGGACTATGCCGAGGCCTGGAACAACCGGGGGGTGGCACTCGGGAACCTGCGCGACTACCCGCCGGCGATGGAAAGTTATGACCGGGCCATCGCCCTCAAGCCCGCCTATGCCGACGCCTGGCGCAACCGCAGCTTCACGCTGGGCCACATGGGTCAGCCGCGCGAGGCCATCGCGGGCTACACCCACGCGATCACGCTGGAGCCGGAACATGCCGGCGCCTACCTGCACCGGGCATTGCTGATGCTGCTGGTGGGCGACTTCGAGGAAGGCTGGGAACAGTATGAATGGCGCTGGGAAGACGACGCCGTCAAGGCGGCCGCACGGCAGTTCAGCCAGCCCCGCTGGACCGGGGCCGAGTCGCTGCAGGGCAAGACCATCCTCCTGTACGCGGAGCAGGGACTGGGCGACACCCTTCAGTTCTGCCGTTATGCCGCGCGGGTCAGGGCGCTCGGAGCGCGCGTCATCCTGGAGGTGCAGCCGCCGCTGGCCGGCCTGCTGGCCGGTCTGGCGGGTGTGGACCAGGTGCTGGCAGGCGGCCAGCCCTTGCCGGCCTTCGACTTTTATTGCCCCTTGCTGAGCCTGCCGCTGGCATTCGGCACCCGGCTCGACAGCATTCCCGCAGGCAGTGGCTACCTGTCGGCGCCGGCCGACCGGCTGGCCCATTGGCAGGCCAGGCTCGGTGAGAAGACCCGACCCCGCGTCGGCCTGGTCTGGAGCGGCAATGCCGCGCACATGAATGACCAGAACCGCAGTTTTCCGCTGGCGGGCCTGGTGGACCGGCTGCCGTCCGGCGTGGATGTCATCAGCCTGCAAAAGGAAGTCCGGCCCGCGGACCGTGAGACGCTGGCGCAGCATCCGCAGATCCTGCGTCTGGACGAGGAGATCCGCGACTTCAGCGATACGGCGGCCCTGTGCGCGCTGGTCGACGTGGTACTGAGTGTGGATACCAGCGTGGCCCACCTGGCGGGCGCGCTGGGCCGGCCGGTCTGGATTGCCCTGCCGTTCAACCCGGACTGGCGCTGGATGCTGGAGCGCAGGGACAGCCCCTGGTACCCGTCGGCGACCCTGTACCGCCAGACCCGCCCGGGGCGCTGGGACGATGTGATGGCGCAACTGGGGCGCGACCTGTCGCGTCTGGCGCCACCTGATGCACCGGCGGCTGCGGCATGAAGCCGGTGTTTAGACATGCCGCGCAGCCCGCGCGTGCGCCGGCCGGTCCGGCGGCCAAACAGGCCCAGGCCAGCTTCAGCAAGGCGCTGGCGCTGCATCAGGGCGGGCACTTAGCCGCAGCGCGCGCCTTGTACGAGCAGGTGCTCAAGCTCCAGCCCGCGCATTTTGACGCGCTGCACATGATGGGCGTGTTGTGTTACCAGGGCCGTGAGCCGGCGCTGGCAGTCGAGTGGATCGACAAGGCGCTCGCGCTCAATCCACGTTATGCGCCGGCGCACAACAACCGCGGCGCGGCCCTCAAGGACCTGGGCCAGTGGGACGCCGCCCTCGCAAGTTACGACAAGGCCATCCTGCTCAAGGCCGACTACGCCGAGGCCTGGAACAACCGCGGGGTGGTGCTGCGTGAACTCGGCCAGCTTCAGGAGGCGGTCGACAGTTACGAAAAGGCGATCGCGCGCAAGGCCGCTTATGCCGACGCCTTCAACAATCTGGGCAATGTGCTGGCGCAGCTGGCGCAGTACGGGGCTGCGCTTGAGAACTACGACCAGGCCGTCGGCTTCAAGCCCGACTACGCCGACGCCTGGTACAACCGCGGCAATACCCTGGCCCAGCTGGGGCGTCATGCCGCCGCGGTGGAGAGCCATGACCGGGCCATTGCGCTGAAGGCCAGCCATGCCGATGCCTTCAACAACCGTGGCACGGCGCTGGCCGCCATGGGCGAATATCAGGCGGCCATCGAGAGTTATGACCGGACCCTCGCGCTCAGGCCGGGCCACGCCGACGCGCAATACAACCGCGGGGCAGCGCTGGCCGCGCAGGCGCGCTACGCGGAGGCGATCGCCAGTTATGACCTGGCCATCGGCCTGCGGCCCGCGTATGCCGAGGCCCATTTCAGCCGCGCCGCCGCGCTCGCCGCGCTGGATCAGCATGAAGAGGCGCTGGCGGGTTTCGACCAGGCCCTGGCGCTGCGGCCCGGTCATGCGGAATCCTGGAACGGGCGCGGCAGCGCGCTGGGGAAGTTGAAGAACTATGGCGCGGCGATCGAAAGTTATGTACGCGCGATCGAGCTGCAGCCCGGTTATGCCCATGCCTGGTACAACCAGGGCACGGCGCTGCGCCTGCTCAAGGAACACCAGCGCGCGATCGAATGTTATGACCAGGTGATACACCTCGATGGCGACTTCCTGGCAGAGGCGCACAACAACCGGGGCAATGCCCTGGTCGACCTGAAACAGTACCGGGCAGCGGTGGACAGTTACGAGCTGGCCCTGGCCTGCCTGCCGGACTACGCGGACGCCTATTACAACCGCGGCAATGCCCTCGGGTCCCTGGGGCAACACCAGGCGTCCATCGCCAGTTACGAGCAGGCCATCGCACTCAAGCCCGACAACGCCTCGGCCTGGAACAACCGCGGCAATGCCCTGACGCACCTGATGCGGCACCGGGAAGCGGTGGAAAGTTACGAAAAAGCCATTGCGATCGACCCGGTTCATGCGGGCGCGCGGCTGAGCCTGGGGCTGTGCCTGTTGCAGCTCGGCGAGTTTGCGCGCGGCTGGGAGCAGTATGAGTGGCGCTGGGAAGACGAGACGCTCAAAAAGTTCGTGCGCAATTTCAGCATGCCCCTGTGGCGGGGGACGGAGCCGCTGCAGGGCAAAACCATTTTGCTGCACGCCGAGCAGGGGCTGGGCGACACGTTGCAGTTCTGCCGCTACGCCAGGCTGGTCAGCGCGCAGGGCGCGCGGGTGATCCTGGAGGTGCAGCCGGCGCTGGCAGGTTTGCTGGACGGCCTCGACGGCGCGGCCCAGGTGCTGGCCAAAGGCCAGCCATTGCCCGATGTCGATTACCACTGCCCGCTGCTGAGCGTGCCGCTGGCGCTGGGGACCACGCTGCACGACCTGCCGTCCGGCCAGGCTTACCTGCGCGCGCCTGCGCACAAGCTGGCGCAGTGGAAGCAGCGGCTCGGTGAAAAAACCCGTCCGCGCGTGGGCCTGGTCTGGAGCGGCAATGCCGTGCACAAAAACGACCACAACCGCAGCCTGTTGTTGTCAGAACTGATCGCGCACCTGCCGCAACCCTTCGACTACATCAGCCTGCAGAAGGAGTTTCGCCCGGCCGACCTGCAAACCCTGGAACAGCATCCGGAGATCCTGCGCCTGGACCGGGAGATCCAGGATTTCAGCGATACGGCCGCCTTGTGCGAACTGGTGGATGTGGTGATCAGCGTGGACACCAGCGTCGCGCACCTGGCCGGCGCGCTGGGACGCCCGGTGTGGATGGCGCTGCCGCTGAACCCCGACTGGCGCTGGATGCTGGAGCGCAGCGACTCGCCCTGGTACAGCAGCGTCACCTTGTACCGCCAGCAAACAGCCGGGCAGTGGGGGCCTGTGCTGGGTCGCATGGCGGCCGATCTGGGCCGGCTGGCTGCCGGTGAGCGCCCCGCTTGAGCGCGCCGCAAATGGCCACAAAAAAGCCCGGCAGCAAGCCGGGCTTTTTTATCGGAGACGCGGGAGGTTTATATCCGGCCCATCAGCAAGAGCACGATGAGGATGATGACAACCAGACCCAGGCCACCGCTGGGACCGTAACCCCAGCTGCGGCTGTGGCCCCAGGTGGGCAGGGCGCCGACCAGGATCAGGATGAGCACGATGAGCAGGATGAGAGAAATCGACATGGGG
>CALRTF020000023.1:0-27949 GCA_943370985.1 Paenacidovorax caeni | reverse complement strand
TCGGGGCCATCAAGTCTGCGTAAGGTTCGCAGCGCCTCACGAGCACAAATGAAAAGGAGCATTCAATGCCCAAAATGAAGACCAAAAGCGGCGCCAAAAAGCGTTTCCGCGTTCGTCCTGGTGGCACCGTCAAGCGCGGTCAAGCCTTCAAGCGTCACATCCTGACCAAGAAGACCACCAAAAACAAACGTCACCTGCGTGGTGCAGTTGCTGTTCATGAGACCAACATGGGTCACATGGCGCAAATGCTGCCGGGCATGGGCATTTAATTAACGACGAACAAGGAGTACTCACATGCCTCGCGTCAAACGTGGTGTAACGGCTCGCGCCCGCCACAAAAAAGTTCTCGCCCTTGCAAAAGGTTTCCGCGGCCGCCGCGGCAATGTCTTCCGGGTCGCCAAAGAAGCGGTGATGAAGGCCGGGCAATATGCCTACCGTGACCGCCGCACCAAGAAGCGCGTGTTCCGCCGCCTCTGGATCGCGCGTATCAACGCCGCCAGCCGTTCGTTCGGCATGACCTACAGCCAGTTCGCCAACGGCCTGAAAAAAGCCGGTATCGAGATCGACCGCAAGGTGCTCTCGGACATGGCGATTCATGACAGCGCCGCTTTCGGCGCGATTGTGGATCAGGTCAAAGCCAAGCTGGCTGCTTGATTTTGAGGGGTGGTCAGCTATTGATTTGATAGCTGGCTGCGCACAAAAGACGGGGGCTGGAGCTTGAAAAGGCTCTGGCCCTTTTTCTTTGACCGGGCTGCGTGCGCAAGCTGCAGGCCGGTGGGTCCGCTACTGACAAGAAATTTATGAACGAACTCGATGCCCTGGTGGATTCGGCCCAAGCCGGTTTTGCGCAAGCGCTCACCCCCGCCGACCTGGAAAACGCGAAAGCCCAGTTTCTGGGCAAGGCCGGGCGCATCACTGAACTGATGAAAGGCCTGGCGGCCTTGCCGGTGGACGAAAAGAAGTCCCGCGGCGCCGCCATCAACCTCGCCAAGCAGGCCATCGAGGCTGCGCTGACCGCACGCCGCCAGGCGCTGGCTGATGCCGAACTGCAGCTTCAGCTCAAGGCCGAGGCGCTGGACGTGAGCCTGCCGGGCCGCCAGCGGCCCCAGGGCGGCCTGCATCCGGTGTCGCTGACACTGGAGCGCATCGAGGCAATTTTCGGCTCCATGGGTTTTGACGTCGCGCAGGGCCCGGAGATCGAGACAGACTGGTTCAACTTCACTGCGCTGAACACGCCCGAGGACCACCCGGCGCGTTCCATGCATGACACTTTTTATGTCGAGGGCGGCACGGAAGCCGCTCCCAACCTGCTGCGCACCCACACCAGCCCGATGCAGATCCGCTACGCGGTGCAGCATGTCAAGAAGCACCGCGCGCTGATTGATGCGGGTGGCGTGATGCCCGAGATCCGCGTGATTGCACCGGGACGCACCTACCGCGTCGACAGCGATGCCACGCATTCGCCGATGTTCCACCAGTGTGAAGGCCTGTGGATAGGCGAGAACGTGAGTTTCAAGGACCTGAAGGTGGTGTTCACCGACTTCTGCCGGACCTTTTTCGAAAGCGACGACCTGGTGTTGCGCTTCCGCCCCAGTTTTTTCCCGTTCACCGAGCCCAGCGCAGAGATCGACATCCAGTTCCAGACCGGTCCGCTGGCCGGCCGCTGGCTCGAAGTGGCTGGCTCCGGCCAGGTGCATCCGAACGTGGTGCGCAACATGGGCCTGGATCCCGAGCATTACATCGGCTTTGCCTTCGGCATGGGGCCGGACCGGCTGACCATGCTGCGTTATGGCGTCAATGACTTGCGGCTGTTCTTCGACGGCGACCTGCGTTTTCTGTCGCAGTTCCAGTAACCCACCAGGCTCCATCACACCATGCAATTCCCCGAATCCTGGTTGCGCGAATTCTGCAACCCGCCGCTGAGCACCGAGGCCCTGGCCGAGACCCTGACCATGGCCGGTCTGGAGGTCGAAGAACTCAAGCCGGTGGCACCGCCCTTCACAAAAATAGTCGTTGGCGAAATCCGTGAAGCCGTGCAGCACCCCGACGCTGACCGCCTGCGCGTCTGCCAGGTCGATGTGGGGCAGGGTGCCCTGCTCAACATCGTTTGCGGCGCGCCGAATGCACGTGTCGGCATCAAGGTGCCCTGCGCGCTGGTTGGTGCCGAGTTGCCGCCGGGCGAGGACGGCAAACCCTTCCTGATCAAGGTCGGCAAGCTGCGTGGCGTGGAAAGCCAGGGCATGTTGTGTTCCGCCCGTGAACTCAAGCTGTCCGAAGACCACGGCGGCCTGCTCGAACTCGCCGCTGATGCACCGGTTGGCCAGGACATCCGCGCGCACCTGAATCTCGATGACACGCTGTTCACGCTCAAGCTCACGCCCAACCTCGCGCATTGCCTGAGCGTGTATGGCGTGGCCCGCGAAGTCGCTGCCCTGACCGGTGCGCCACTCCAGGCCCCCGCCTTCCCGCCGGCAACGGTGTCAGGTGTGGACAAGCTTGCCGTCACCATCAGCGCGCCTGATCTGTGCGGCCGTTTTTCGGGCCGCATCGTGCGCAGGGTCAACACCAAAGCCGCGACGCCTTCCTGGATGGTGGACCGGCTTGCGCGTTGCGGCCAGCGCAGCGTCACCGCGCTGGTGGACATTTCGAACTACGTGATGTTCGAGCTGGGTCGGCCCTCGCATATTTTCGATCTCGACAAAATTCACGGCGGCCTCGATGTCCGCTGGGGCAAGCCCGGCGAATCGCTCAAGCTGCTCAACGGCAACACCGTGACGGTCGATGAAAAAGTGGGTGTGATTGCCGATGCCAGCCAGGTCGAATCATTGGCCGGCATCATGGGCGGCGACGCCACCGCGGTGTCGGATGCCACGGAGAGTATTTATGTCGAGGCGGCCTTCTGGTGGCCCAAGGCGATTGCCGGGCGTTCGCGCCGCTACAACTTCTCCACCGATGCCGGGCACCGCTTCGAACGCGGCGTTGATCCCGGCCAGACGGTTGAGCACATCGAACGCATCACGCAACTGATTCTCGAGATATGCGGTACACCGGAGACGGTCTGCGGCCCCATTGACGATGTGCGGGTCAACATGCCCGAGGCCGTTCCCGTCACCTTGCGGGTGGCGCGCGCCGTCAAGGTCATCGGCATGCCCTTGACGCAGGTCCAGTGCGCTGACGCGCTGCGGCGCCTGGGTCTGCCCGTGACAGAGGGCGAGGGGACGCTGACGGTGACGCCACCGAGCTACCGTTTTGACCTGCAGATCGAGGAGGACCTGATCGAGGAGGTGGTGCGCCTGGTCGGCTACCAGCAGTTGCCGGCGACACCGCCGCTGGCGCCCATCACCGCGCGCATCCGCCCCGAGTCGCAGCGCAGTGCATTTGCCGTGCGCCGCGCGCTCGCAGGCCTGGGTTACCAGGAAACCATCAATTTCAGCTTTGTCGAGGAGCGCTGGGAGCATGAACTCGCCGGCAATCCCCACCCGATCAAGCTGCTCAATCCGATTGCCAGCCAGATGAGCGTGATGCGCTCGTCGCTGATCGGCTCACTGTTGCAGGTGCTGAAGTTCAACCTGGACCGCAAGGCCGCGCGCATCAATGTGTTTGAACTGGGCCGGGTGTTCTTGCGCGATCCGTCCAGCCGCAACACCGACACCACCGTGGCCGGCTTTGACCAGCCGATGCGGGTGGCTGGCCTGGCCTACGGCCCGCGCGAGGGCCTGCAATGGAGCCTGTCTGACAAGGGGGTGGATTTCTTCGACCTCAAGGGCGATGTGCAGGCGCTGCTGGCGCCGCTGCAGCCGGTGTTCGCGCCGGCCAGCCATCCCGCCATGCATCCCGGGCGATGCGCCAGCGTGAGCATCAAGGGGCAGGGCATTGGTTTCATCGGCGAGTTGCACCCGCAGTGGCGCCAGTCCTATGAGCTGGCACAGGCTCCCATGCTCTTCGAACTTGAGCTGGATGCCCTGTTGCAGCGGCCGGTGCCGGTGTTCCAGCCGGTCAGCAAGCTGCAGCCGGTCGAGCGCGATATCGCGGTGATTGTGGCCGAAGCGGTGACACACGCCGACCTGATGGCGGCGATCCACGGCGCCGATACCGGCGGCTTGCTGAAGTCGGCCACCCTGTTCGATGTCTACCGTCCGCAACAAGGCAATACTGCCATGCAGCTTGGCGAAAAAAGCCTGGCCGTGCGCTTGGTGCTGGGCGGCGGCGACGCTACACTGACCGACGAACAAATCGAAGCGGTCACCCAGGCCGTGCTGGCGAGTCTCCAGTCCCGGGTGCAGGCACGTTTGCGTGCCTGAGGTTTTCAACAACAACAGTTATCAGCGAGGAGCGAAGCGTGGAATTTTCCGTTGAAAGTCTTGAAAGCCCCGCGCTCACCAAAGCCCATCTCGCCGAATTGCTGTTTGAACAGATCGGTTTGAACAAGCGCGAATCCAAGGACATGATCGACGCTTTTTTTGACCTGATTTCCGACAGCCTGGTCGATGGCAATGACGTGAAGATTTCCGGATTCGGCAATTTCCAGATCCGCACCAAGGCACCGCGTCCCGGGCGCAACCCCCGCACTGGGGAATCGATTCCCATCCGCGCGCGGCGTGTCGTGACTTTCCATGCCAGCCACAAGCTCAAGGAGCATATTCAGGGCCAGCCCGCCGGCACGGCCGATGCCCTGATGGTGCCGGGCGAGTAGGCCCCGCGACTTGTCCGCTGGTAGAAACCCTGAGCGCTTCGCCCGATCTCCCGGTACGCCGGGAACAGGCCGGATGTGCCCTAAACAACACATCGCGCTTATCTGTTTGTAACTATTTGCACTAAGTTTGGACTTAGAGTAGATTTGTAGCTTTATCGCTTAGCGCATTGATTTAATTGGAGAAAACTCTCCCCCCCATTCCCGCCAAACGTTACTTCACCATCGGCGAAGTCAGCGATTTGTGTGGCGTCAAACCTCACGTGCTCCGTTATTGGGAGCAAGAGTTCACGCAACTGCGCCCGATGAAGAGGCGCGGCAACCGCCGCTACTACCAGCACCATGAGGTGCTGATGATCCGCAGGATACGGGATTTGCTCTACGACCAGGGCTTTACCATCAGCGGCGCGCGCAACAAGCTCCAGGAAATTGTGCAGACCGAGCGCGACAAGCGCCGCAACGGCGAGGTCATGCTCGAAGGCGTGGATGTGATGGAAGGCGGCGACTCCATCCTGGACGACTTCGGCGACTCGGCCGATTTCGAGGACAGCGCGATGGACAGCGTCCTGGACATCGCCCATTTGCCTGACAGCAGCGCAGCACAGCAGCGCCTGCAACTGGTGCGCCGTGAATTGTTTGAAATCCGTGAACTGCTGAGCTCCACCTACTGAAGGTGTGGCGAAGCACGTTATAATTGAGGGCTTGAGACGGTGTGTGGCGCAGCCTGGTAGCGCACTTGCATGGGGTGCAAGGGGTCGAAGGTTCGAATCCTTTCACACCGACCAGTTCAAACAGAAAAGGCCGGTCAGCATGCGCTGACCGGCCTTTTTTTCATGGCCTTGCGGCGGTTTGTCGCGCCAGTTTTATGCTGCGGCCTTCAGTTGCGGTGCCTGCTCCGATGGGCTTGCATCACTGTTCAATTCACCGCCCAGCGCTTCGAGCAGGTCCGGAATCATGGCCGACAACTCGCCGGTCAGGATGGCCGCATCGGTGTCAAAACCGTCATCGTCCTTGCCTTTGTCGCCGATGCCGTCGAGCACCACGTCGAGCAGCTTGAGCTTTTTGATCTGTCCGGCATCGCTGAGCACAAAGGAAATTCGATCGTTCCAGGTCATGGCCAGCTGCGTCGGCACCTTGCCGGCCGCGATGTGTTCCGCCACTTCGTCGATCTCCAGCGTGTGGCGTGAATAACGAACCGTCGATTTTTCGTCATCGGGCGTCTTGAGTTCGCAGTCGCGGTCCACCGTGAAACCGACCGGGGCTTCGCGGCTGGACAGCCAGTGCGCCATCGATACGGCGGCAGACTGGCTGGTTTGCACCGGCTGCGCTTTCAGGCCGGCGGCACCGGGGATGCTGCTCAGGGCTTCGACCAGGAAGCTGACCACCTTGTCGGCGCCGCTCAGGCTGCCGGAGTCCACCACGATGAATTTGTTGACGGGGTCCAGCCACAAGGTGGTGGACGATTGTTTGGTGAAAGCGCGCGGCATCAGGTCCACCAGCACTTCTTCCTTGAACTCCTTCTTGATCTTCGCGCCGACGCGTTCGCGGCCGGTCTCCTGCTTGTATTTCTCGATGCGCTCCTCGACAGCCGCCTTGATCGCAGATGCCGGCACGGGGCGCCGTTCGGTACAGAGGCGAACGATGACCTGGCGGTTGATGTTTTCAACCAGAGCCGTGCTCTTGTTCCCGCGCGGAGCAACCCAGCCGCTGGACTCGGCCTGGGTGGCGGCACAGGGCAAAAAGCGTGCGGCCTGCAGGGCTTCCTCTAGCGTTTCGGTGGACGGGACAACAAAATCATCTGCGATGCGGAAAAAGGACGCGCTTTTGAACATGAAATTCCGGGGTATGGGAAGAAGGGAAGAGAAGGAAGAGGGCCGCGCGGAGCGGGGCGACAGGCAAGTTTAAGGCACGCCTGCCGCCTGTCATGCGTGTGCGCAGCTGCTAGGTGATGTCCAGCACATGGATGCCGTAGCTGCCCTTGCGCCTGTCGGCGAAGTAACACTCCAGCGTGGTCTTCACGGTCTTGAAAGCGATTTCTTCCCAGGGAATTTCCGCCTCGGTGAACAGGCGGGCTTCGATGGTTTCGTGCCCGGGCCTGAACTGGTCGCTCAGCAAGCGGGCCCGGTAAAACAGGTGGACCTGACCGACGCGTTCGACGTTGAGCATGCTGAACAGCGGCTCCATTTCAAACTGCGCCCCGGCCTCCTCATCGGTCTCCCGCGCAGCGCCCTGGGCCGTGGTTTCGTTCAGTTCCATGAAGCCGGCAGGCAGCGTCCACTTGCCCCAGCGGGGTTCGATATTGCGTTTGCACAGCAGCACACGGTCGCCCCAATGCGGCACGGTGCCGACAACGTTGAGCGGGTTTTCGTAGTGGATGGTGCCGCAGGCCGGGCAGACGGCTCGCTCTTTCACGTCGCCGTCGTCGGGCACCCGGTAGACCACGGCGCTGCCGCAGTTTTTGCAATGTTTGATCGGACTGCGGTACATGCGCTCAAGTGTAGAGTGAAATAAAAAGGGCTCCTTGCGGAGCCCTTTTATCAGGACAGCCCGGATCAGGCCTTGGTGGTCTTGGTGTGTTTTTCGATCAGGCTGCGTGCTGTCTCCAGCAGTTTCTTGCCGTCGAAGCCGCGCTTGTTCATGTCTTCGACCCATTCGACTTCCACCGTGCGCGACTTGCGGCGGAATTCCTGCGCTTCCACCGGGCTGACGGTATAAATCGTGTTGCCGCGGTCACTGGCGCTCTTGCGGCCGTTGGCGTCGTTGCCCTGCTGAACCTTGCCGAGCCAGGCCGACGTTGCCATGCCGGAATTGTTGTCGATGACCTTTTTCAGATCCGGGGCCAGCGAGTTGTACTTGGCCTTGTTCATCGCCATGACAAAGGTCGTGGTGTACAGGCTGCCGCCGGCTGGATCAAATTCGGCATGGAACTTGGTGAGCTCGTTGACCTTGACCGAAGGCACCACTTCCCACGGAATCACGCAACCGGTGATGGTGCCTTTGCTCAGCGCATCGGTGATGGCGGGCAGCGGCATGCCGACGGGTGTTGCGCCGAGGATGCCCATGAGCTTGGTCACCTGGCGTGTGGGCGCGCGCATCTTCTGGCCGCGCATGTCGGCGATCGAGCGCACGGGTTTGTCCATGGTGTGAATGACGCCCGGGCCGTGTACATGAAGCGCCAGCACCTGTGTTTCCTTGAACTCGTCCGGGGCCATGGTCTGCACGTATTCCCAGTAGGCCTTGGAGGTCGCCTCGGCATTGGACATCATGAACGGCAGTTCAAAAGCCTCGACGCGCGGGAAACGGTTGGCGGTGTTGCCTGGCAAGGTCCACACCACGTCCACCACGCCGTCCCTGGCCTGGTCGTAGAGCTGCGCCGGCGTGCCGCCGAGTTGCATGGCAGGGTAGGCCTCGAACTTGATACGGCCGCCGGATTCCTTTTCGACCTTGTCCATCCAGGGCTTGTGCATGCCCAGCCAGACGTTGGAGGCCGGGGCCATGAAGGTGTGGAACTTCAGGGTCACGGCCTGTTGCGCCAGTCCTGACAGGGCTGGCGCGCCAAGGGCGGCGGCTGCGCCGGTTTTGAGAAGGGTACGTCGTTGAATCATGAAAAGGTCTCCGATGGATAGTTCTTGAAATTAAAGGAAGAATGAGCGCTTGGGAACCCGTGCTTGCCCTGATGAGGCTGCACCGGGCTGCTGCTTGACATGCCCGGATGCGATGCTCGCACCATCCGGGCGCGCTTCACGCCACCTTGACTGTCAGGGTGCCCAGGCCCTTGACCTCGCCGACCATGGTGTCGCCCGAGACCACTGCGGCCACGCCTTCCGGGGTGCCTGTGTAGATCAGGTCGCCGGGCTGCAGTTCCCAGGCCACCGACAGGTGCTCTATGGTTTCTGCAAGGTTCCAGATCAGCTTGCTGACGGTGCTGCGCTGACGGTCCTTGCCGTTGACCTGCAGCCAGATCTCGGCGTTGGCGACATCACCGGCCTTGTCGGCGGGTGTGATGGGTCCGATCGGCGCCGAATGGTCATAGGCCTTGCCGATGCACCAGGGGCGGCCCTGCTTTTTCATCTCGCCCTGCAGGTCGCGGCGCGTCATGTCCAGACCGACCGCGTAACCGAAGATGTGTTTGAGAGCGTCGGCTGCCTTGATGTTCTTGCCGCCGGTGCCGATGGCTGCCACCAGCTCGATCTCGTGATGCAGGTTGCTCGTGAGCGAGGGGTAGGGGATCACACCGGTTTGGCCGGCTTCGACGACCACTACCGCGTCTGCCGGCTTGAGAAAGAAAAACGGCGGCTCGCGGCCGGTGAAGCCCATCTCCTTGGCGTGTTCCTCGTAATTGCGGCCCACGCAGTACACACGGTGCACCGGGAAACGGTCCAGGGTGCCCACCACGGGAACGGAGACCAGCGGAGGCGGGGTAAATACAAAGCTCATGACAATCTCTCTTCTCGGTGTATGCCCAGTGCCTGATGCACCGGGCGGTCTGAAAAACTGAACAACACGCAGCCCTGCGCCGAACGCAGGCTGGCGGTGTGCCAGGATGGGATCACAAAATGGTCACGCGGGCCGAATTCGAACACCTGCTGGCCGTCGCCGTGCGCGATGCTCACGCTGCCGTGGCCCTCGACCACGCTGAAAACTGCGCCGTCGGTCTGGCGCCAGCCCTTGCCCTCAAAGCCGGCCGGCAGGCGCTGCATGAAGGTTGCCATGGTCGGCATGGGCGAGCCGCCGGTAGCCGGGTTCACGTAGCGCAGCTTGATGCCGTCCCATTCGTCGACCGGCGCCTGGCGCTCCAGCGTATGCAGCGCCTCGCGCGTGCGCGCGTAGGGGTAGCTGAAGATCGGCGAGGTCTGGCCGAACGGTGCGTCGTAACGCACGGGCAGCATGTTGGCACCGTAGCGCTGGTAGCTGGTGCCCTCCGCTTTGGTGACCGGCTGCGAACGCTCGGTGTGGTTTTCGGCGAAACCCGCGTCGAAAAAACGCAGCATGGGAATGTCCAGGCCGTCGAGCCAGACCACCGGCCCGGCACTGTCGAGCGCGCCCTCATGGCCGTGGTCATGCCAGGTCCAGCTCGGCGTGATGATGAAGTCGCCCGGCGCCATGGTGGTGCGCTCGCCGTCGACGGCGGTGTAGGCCCCCTGGCCTTCGACCACAAAACGCAGTGCGCTCTGGGTATGGCGGTGGCTGGGTGCGACTTCGCCGGGAAGAATCAGTTGCAGGCCCGCGTACAGCGACTGGGTGATCGCCGATTGCCCCTGCAGTCCGGGGTTCTCGAGAATCAGAACGCGGCGCACCGCTTCTTCGGCGGTGATCAGGCGCCCGGATTCCATCAGGTAAGGACGCACCTTCTCATAGGCCCAGAAGGCCGGCACGCAGGGTGTGGCTGGCTGCTGCGGCACCAGCGCGTGCAGCACTTCCCACAAGGGGGTCATGTGCTGCGCGCGGATGGCGTCGTCAAACGCCTTGCGCGCACTGCCGGGGGGTGGGGTCATGTCCATGGAAATCTCCGGGATTCAGCGGTCGAAGAAAACGCCGTCCTGCGCCAGTTGCCGCTGCAGCAAGGCGATGTCGAGGTCGGCGAAGACCTGGCCGGCCGCCAGCAGCGCGGCCGCCGTGCCGGCCGCCTGGCCCATCACAAAACAGCCGCCGCTGGCGCGCGCAGCCGACTGGCCTTCGTGGGTCATGGACGCGCAGCGCCCGGCCACCAGCAGGTTGGGCACGCTGCTGTTGGTCAACATGCGCCACGGCAGGTCGTTGTAGGCGCGTTGTTCGTCGCGCGGAAACCCCCAGCTGATGGCACCGTCGACATGCATTTCCATCGGCCAGGCATTGATGCCGATGACATCGTCAAAACGCGCGGACGACAGGATGTCCTCGCCGCTCAGCGCGTAGTCGCCGCACATCCGCCGGGTCTCGCGGATCCCGACCTGCGGGGCGATGTCGACAATCGCCGATTCCTCGAAACCCGGCACTTCGTTTTTCAGGAAGCGGAAGTACTCCGTGATCTGGCGGCGGCCCTCGAGTTCGCCCTCGCTGAGCTGGCGCGCATCGGTGGCATCCATGGCCATGCCGGCCGCATTGCGGATTTGCGTGACATTGGCGCGCCACTCGGCCGGATTTTTGTTCGGTCGCAGGATCGCGCCCTTGCGCGGGAAGCGATAGCCGCCGGGATTGCGCAACTCGCTGTCTTCCATGAGCTTGTTGATGGCGCTGAATTCACCCACCGCAGCCAGTGCGCGCGGGGCGTCGACATGGCCGACGCGAAACATGGTCGTGGGAAACAGGGCGCTGCCGTGGCCGTCACCGAGTTCAAAAGGCACGCCGGCAAAATGGGCCACGTCGGCATCACCGGAGCAGTCGATGAAGCGCTGGGCGCGAATCGCCTGTCGGCCGGACTTGGTCTCCACCACCAGCGCTGCAATGGACGGGCCGTCCATCACCACGGCCGCAGCCCAGGCGTGAAACAGCAACTGCACGCCGGACGAGAGCAGCAACTGGTCGGCGGCGCATTTGTAGGCAGATACATCGTAGGAGCGCACGCGGATGCGTCCCAACATGCCGTCCTGCGGCTGGTTCAGTCCGCCCAGCGCGTCGATACGTTCCAGCAGGTCATCCACCACGCCATGCACGACCTGCCGCATCTCGCCATTCTTGCGGCCATACAGGCCGGCGAAATTGGTGACGCCGCCGGCCGTGCCCATGCCGCCCAGAAAACCGTAACGCTCCACCAGCAAGGTGCGTGCGCCATGCCTGGCCGCACTGACACTGGCCGCCAGCCCGGCCGGCCCGCCGCCGATCACCACCACATCGAACTCGCCGTAAACAGGCAGTGAACGCGCCGGCTCGGTGATGGGGCTCATGGGGGAGGAGGTCATGGTTGCTCAGGTCACCAGAAAGGTCAGGAGTAAGGGGAGCTCTTCAATCAAGCAGGGGCCGCGGATCTGGCTTTGCCAGTCCGCAGGCCTAGCGCCCCCGTCGGGGGCAGAGAGTTACACGCAGTGAACAAGCGTGGGGGCATCGATTACTCGATTTTGATCCCGCGCATCGTGATGATGCCGCCCATGATGGCGGTTTCATTGCGGATGCGGCTGCTCAGGCCTTCGGGCGAGGTGCCCACGGCTTGCCAGCCCTGGTTGAACAGCTTCTGGCGCGTGTCGTTGTCGCGAATGATGCGCGGCACTTCCTGGGCCAGCCGGGTCTGCGCAGCCTTGGACAGTTTGGCGGGGCCCACCAGCGCGGTCCAGACTTCGAGGTTGAAATTGCGCACCTCCGCATCGGACAGCGGCGGGATTTCAGTGGCCAGCGCACTGCGTCCGCTGGTCAGGCCGATGGCCTTGAGCTTGCCGGCCTTGATCTGCGGCAGGGCGATGCCGGGTGGCACCAGCGCCATCTGGATCTGGCCGCCCAGCAGCGCGGTGACGACCTGCGGGTTGCCCTGGTAGGGCACATGCACGGCGGCGAGGTTGCCCGCCGTGGACTTGAGCAGTTCCATGCCGAGGTGGCCGACCGAGCCGTTGCCGACCGAGCCGTAGTTCCACTTGTCGCCGCCGTTGCGAGCTGCCACGAAGAAGGCGCTGCCCGAAGGCTGGTTCATCGGTGCGACCAGCACCAGCGGTGCGGTGGTCAGCAGGGAGATGGGCGCGAAATCTTTGGCCGGGTCATAAGGCAGCTTCGAATACAGCATCTTGGCCGAGGTCAGGTTGCCGTTGATCACGACGGCCAGCGTGTGATCGTCGGTCGCCTTGGCAGCCAGGTCGGCGGCGATGTTGCCCGATGCGCCCGGCCGGTTTTCGACGATGACCGGTTGGCCCAGTGCGCGCGACAGCGGTTCGGCCAGCGTGCGTGCAGCCATGTCCGGCGTGGAGCCGCCGGGGAAACCCACCAGCAGTTTCACCGGGCGGGTCGGCCACGCTGTTGTTACGGCGGCGGCCTCTTTGGGCGCCGGTTTTTTCGGCGCAGTCTGGGCTGCAGCCAGCATCGGCAGCGCGAGAGCTGCTATCAAAAGCGTAGTGCGTTTGGACAAGTTCATGCGATCCTCCAGTTTTGAAAGGGCTCTATTTGAACAGCTTTGAGGGCTCGATTCCGTCGTACATCCATTGCAGACCTGCAAAACCAGCGCTTTCTTTTCCGCTTTGAAACAACTGGTTACGCAACTCGCGCTGAACACCTGCGGCGTGGTAGATGTCGCCATAAAGACGTGCGGTCAACTGCACCCGCCCGGTGCGCAGGTAACGCAGCTGCTGGTATTTCTGGAAGGCCTGCGCCACATTTCCGTGCGTGGCGCGCAAGGCCTCGCGCAGCACCACCGCATCTTCAATCGCCTGCCCCGCGCCTTGCGCCAGGTACTGCAGCATGGGGTGGGCGGCATCACCCAGCAGCGTGACGCGCCGGTCGGTCCAGTTCTTCACCGGTTCCCGGTCGCACAGCACCCACATCTTCCAGGTCTCGATTTTTCCCAGCAATTCCTTGACCTGTGGACAGGCCTGGGCAAAACGTTCGCTCAGCTCGGCGGTGTCGCCGAAAGTGTTCCAGCCCTCGTCGTATTTGTTGCTGTGGAACACCGCGACCAGGTTGAACAGTTCGCCGCGGCGCAGCGGGTAGTGCACCAGGTGGGTTTTCTCGCCGCCCCAGAGAAGCACGTCGTCGCTCCACAAATGCGCGGGCACGTCTTCGCGCTTGAGCACGGCGCGGTAAGCGATGTGCCCGGACACCCGGGGCTTGCCGTCGCCCACCACCGCCTCGCGTACCTTGCTCCAGATGCCGTCGGCGCCGATCAGCGCTGCGCCCTCGAGCACCTCGCCGCCGCTCAGGTGGACGCGCACGCCATCGTCAGACTGGTCGAAGGACTCCAGCTTCGCGCTGGTGCGCAGCGTGACGTTCTCCAGCGCCGCGCAGGCGTCGAAAAACACCTGGTGCAGGTCGGCACGGTAAATCACGCCATAGGGGAAACCGTAGGTGGCGCGTGCCACGTCGCCGAGCGGCACGCGGACGATTTTTTCTCCGGTGCACACATCGTTCATGCCCAGGCCCGGCGGGAAGAAGGACACCTTGCTGACCACATCGGTCAGGCCAAGCCAGGCGAACATGCGGAAAATGTTGGGTCCGAGCTGGATGCCGGCGCCGATCTCGCCAAAGCTGGCTGCCTGCTCCAGCACCGTCACGGGGTGGCCGTCACGCGCGAGCACCAGCGCGGTGGCCAGGCCGCCTATGCCGCCGCCGGCAATCAGGATGGGAAGGGGGGATGTCACGGGGGAGGACTCTGGAGCTGATGGGTCGTTCGATGATAAGTATACTTACTATTGGCCCGCATGGTACATACCCTGAGCCGGCAAGCGCAAGCGCAGGCCTGGCCGGCCGCGCCGCTGGCCAGCGACCGCCAGGCCCCCCGGCGCCCTTAAACTCGGGCCATGGCTAAAAGTTTCAATTTCGGCGAAGCGCCCGGGCACCAGATCCGGCGTGCCCACCAGTTGTCGATTGCGCTCTTCATGGAGGAGACCGCCGGCTTCGACGTCACGCCGGTGCAGTTCGCCATCCTGAACGCCCTGATGGATGATCCCGGGGAAGACCAGATCACGCTGGCCGGCCGGGTGGCGTTTGATGCCGCCACCTCGGGCTCGGTGATCGGCCGGCTCGAGGCCAAGGGCTGGGTGCGGCGTGAGGCCGACCCCGCCGACCGGCGCCGCAAGCTGCTGTGGGTCACGCCGGAAGGCCAGCAGGTTGCCTTGCAGATGAAACGCGCGGTCAGCAAGGTCCAGACGCGCCTGCTGGGCCCGCTGAACCCCGCCGAGCGCAAGCAGTTGGGCGCGCTGCTCGGCAAGCTGATCGCCGGCCATGAAGACATGGCCTGAGGCAGGTCCTAGTTTTCTGAACGCGCAAGCAGGGTGAAATGTTCGACCACTGGCGGCGCCGCGAAAAACGGCCCGACGATGGCGCGCCAGTCGGCGAATGCCGGCGACTCGCGGAAGCCGACGGTGTGGTCTTCCAGGGTGTCCCAGAAGATCTGCAGGATGTAGCGCTCGGGGTTTTCAATGCCCTTGTTGACCTTGAAGCCCTGGAAACCTTTGGCGCCGGCAATCACGGTGTTCAGTCCGCGCTGGATGGCTTCATCAAAAGCGGCCTGCTGGCCGGGGGCGATGCGGATGTCGGCGAGTTCGAGAATCATGAAAAGTCCTGTGTGTGGATCAATACTGGCTGGCCGGTAACTCTACCGTCAAACCGTCGAGTTCCGGTTTCAGGATGATCTGGCAGCTGAGGCGGCTGGCCGGCGTGGCTGGCGTGGCGGTGAAGGCCAGCATGGCGAGTTCTTCGGCATCGGCCGCCGGCAGCAGGGCCGCAAAGGGCTCGGCGACCATCACGTGGCAGGTGGCGCAGGTCAACATGCCCCCGCAATCGGCGGCGATGCCGCTGGCACCGGCAGCGACGGCTGCCTCCATCAGGCTTTGGCCAATCTTGCCCTCAGCCCTTGCCGGCTGTGCGCCGCCAGCTATGAAATTAATAGTAATCATGAAGAACCTGAGCGCTCAGATGCGGCTGAAATATTCGCGGCGCTGCCAGTCCTCGCGGTCCACCGCCTGCTCGTGGCGCGTGATCTCCGACTGCTTGATCCGCGTGAAGTAGTTGATGAAGCTGCTGCCGAAGGCCTGGCCCAGAACGCGATCGGCCTGCAGTGCGTCCAGCGCTTCGCCCAGGCTGGTGGGGATTTTGACAGCGGCTTCACCATAAGGCGCGTCGGTCGCCGCCGGCGCCTTCAGCCGGCGCGTGATGCCGTCCAGCCCGGCGTGGATTTGCGAGGCCAGGTAGAGGTAGGGATTGGCGGCCGGTTCGCCGATGCGGTTTTCGATACGCGTCGCGCCGTCGCCCGCCTGCCCGACCACGCGCAGCATGGCGCCGCGGTTGTCACGGCCCCACAGCACCGACTGCGGCGCCAGCGCATTCGGGCGGAAGCGGCCGAAGCCGTTGATGGTCGGTGTGCAGAACACCGTCATGCCGCGTGCGTGCGCCAGCAGGCCGGCCAGGTAGTGTTCACCGGCTTCGGACAGGGTGTGCTGCGCGTCGGTCGGCTGCGTTCCCTCGGCGGGCGCCTCGCGCTGGAACATGTTGGCGCCAGTTTGCAGGTCGACCAGCGACTGGTGCAGGTGCCAGCCGCTGGACATGATGTTGGGGAAGGGCGGGCGGCACATGAAGGTGGCGTGGTAACCGGCGCGGCGCAGCGCCTGTTTGACCGCGCTGCGAAACAGCACCATGTTGTCGGCCGCTGTCAGCGCATCGGTCGCGTCGAACACGGCCTCGACCTGGCTGGGGCCGAGCTCGATTTCCAGCGACTGCAGCGGCAGCCCCAGCGCCTGTGCGGTGTGTTGCACGATGCGCAGCGGTTCTTCGGCCATGTCGAACCACTGTTCGGCCAGCAGGTTGTAGCCGGGGTGGATCATCGCCACCCGGGGCGGCAAACCGGGCCAGGCCGCTTGCTCCGGATCGAGCTGGTCGGCGGCGCCGTCGCCGGTGATGCGGTAGATGTGGAACTCGATCTCCAGCCCGCACTTCATGCCGTAACCGGCATCGGCCAGCTTCGCCAGCGCGCGTTGCAGGATGCGCCGTGTGTCGAGCTCGACCGCGCTGCCGTCCTGCATGAAGGGCTGGCCCTGGACCCAGCCGGTGGCCGGGGTCCAGGGCAGGTGCTTGAAGCTGGCCGGATCGGCCAGCAGCAGCAGGTTGCTCGCAAACTCGAAACCCGGCAGCTCGGCCGTGCCGCCGGCCTCGAACACCTTGAAGGCGGTGCGGTCGGAGCTGTCCTTGAGCAGCAGCGTGCTGACCAGGCCGACGCCGTCCCGCATGGCTTTGGCCGCGGCCGCCGCGACCAGGGTCTTGCCGCGCAGCGTGCCGTGCAGGTCACACCAGGCAAAACGCACGAGTTCGATGCCGCCGGCCTGGATCAGCGCCTCGGTTTGTGCCAGGGCGTGTTGCCGCCTCGCATCGTGGATGCCGCAGTGGTCGGCGAAGCTCATGCGCTGGCGACCTGCGTGGTGTCCTGTGCGTTCCACGGCGCATGGGCCTGCTTGGCCCGCGCCTGTTCCTGCCACCAGCTGGACCATTCTCCGGCAGGCGCGATGCCGTCCACCGTGTCCGGCCCGCGCATCAGCTCCGCCTGGCTGGCATCGGCAATGCCGGGCGCGACGCCGCCTTGCCTGACGGTTTCGATCGCCTTGATCAGCACGCGGCGATTCGCCATGATGACCTTGTCGGAGCTGCCCAGGTGTTCACGTGTGCGGTCCTGGATCGCGCCCATGCTTTCGACGGCCCACTGGTCGTGCACATTGATGTCTTCCTCACCCATGCCGAGGTAGGTCTGGGTGCGCTGCTCTTCGGCATTGAAGCCCCAGTTGTTGTGTCGCCCGGCGTTGGGGATGTAGTCGGGCAGCGCGATGAACTGCTGGCGCTGCGCGCGCATGCTTTCCTTGTCCAGCGGCCCGGCAAAACTCGTGAAGAAGGAATACCAGTAGGTGTGGGTGTCGTCGACCGGCACATGCATCTGGGTGATGGTCATGGTCTCCGACAGCGGGATCACAAAGGTCGCCGGAAAAATCGCGTTGGTCACACGCACATGCGTGAGTTTGTCGGTCATGGGCCGCAGCGTGGTGAGCTGCATGCCCCAGGGCTGGGTGTCGACGCTGATCTCGGGCTGGGCGAACTCGCGCATGATGCGTGTCATCGGCCACTGCTCGCCCTCGATCGCACCGGCGCTGGCGCTGCGGAACTGCTTGCCGGCCGCGTTGTCGCCAATGGCTTCCAGCGCCTCGTCCTGCAGGAAGCGGTGCAGAAAGGACGGATGCGCCGGGTCGATACCGACCTCGAAGGCCTGCAGCCAGTTGGCATTCCACAGGCCCTTGAAGGCAAAGCTGTGGCTGGCCGGCGCCGCAAAACAATCGAAGGCGGGAAAGGGCGGCGGTATCGAGCCCTCGGGGCCCAGCCAGGCGAAGATCACGCCGCTTTTGACCAGCACCGGGTAGCTGCGCTGCTTCACGCGCTCGCAGAGCTTGCTGCCGGCAGGCTCCGCCGGGGTTTCCAGGCAGCGGCCGCTCACGTCGAACTTCCAGCCGTGGAAGGGGCAGCGCAGGCCGTCGCCTTCGGCGCGGCCGAAGGACAGGTCGGCGCCGCGGTGCGGACAGTCGCGGTCCAGCAGGCCGTAGTTGCCCTGGTCGTCGCGGAACAGCACGAAGTCCTGGCCCATCAGGCGCACGGCCTTGACCGGACGTTTGTCCATGCGCGGGTCCAGCGCCGGGTTGAATTCATCGACCAGCGCCGCCGGTTGCCAGTAGCTGCGCAGCAGGGCGCCACAAGGTGTGCCCGGCCCGACCCGGGTGATCAATTCGTTCTGTTCTGCGTTCATGGACGGCCTCTCAAACGGTATACCGAAATTAAAATTCAGTGTACAGTTCGCGCCATGAACTTGCAAGAGACGGTGCTGATCCAGTTGCGCGACCTGATCCTGCGCGGGGAATTCGAGCCCGGCCAGCGCCTGGCCGAGCAGCAACTGGCTGAACGCCTGGGCGCCTCGCGCACCCCCGTGCGCGCCGCGCTGGTCACGCTGGAGCAGGAGGGCCTGGTCGAGGCCAACGACACCGGCAAATTCCTGGTGCGCCAGTTCACGCCGCGCGAAGTGGCCGACGCGATTGCCGTGCGCGGCCACCTCGAAGGCATGGCGGCGCGGCTGGTGGCCGAACACGGTGTCTCGCGCCAGTTGCAGGCTGAACTGCAGGCTTGCCTGGACGAAGGCGACCTGGCGTTGTCCGCCAACCCGTTGAGCTACGAAAGTTATGCGGCCTACGCCGTGGTGAACGACCGCTTCCACGCGCTGGTGCTGGAGGCCAGCGGCAACCGTGCGCTGCAGCGTGCGGTGGCGCTCAACGACAAGCTGCCGTTTGCGCCGGCCTCGGCCATGCTGCCGATGCAGGGCACGGTCACGCTGGACCGCGACTGGATGCTGTATGCGCACCGCCAGCACCACATGTTGTTTGCCGCGCTCAGGGCCGGCGAGGGTGCACGCGCGCAGGCGCTGGCGATCGAACACACGGAAGTGGCGCAGATGAACATGCGCATGGCGCTGGAGCGCCGGGCCGAGACCGAGCAGGTCTTGCCGGCCATTCGCCTGGTGGTGGGGCGTTGAGCCGGGAGCTCGTCCGCTTCACTGCCGCCGGCGTGCGCCGCGGCTTCTTCGCCGCCCAGGTGCTGGCGCCGGGCGTGACGCTTTACGCGATGGTGTTCGGCGTGCTGGCCAGCGAACGCGGCATGGGCTGGCTGCAGGCCATGCTGATGAGCGCCGCGGTGTATTCAGGCAGTGCGCAGCTCGCCGCGCTGCAGGGCTGGACCGCCACGGCCGCCGTCACACCGGTCATCGTCACGATTTTTGTCATGAATGCGCGTTATGTGCTGTACGGCGCGGCGATCCAGCCCTGGCTGGCCGGCCTGCCGCGGCACCAGAGCTGGGGTTCGCTGTTTTTCCTCGGAGACGGCAGCTGGGCCATGGCCATGCGCGAGTACGACGCCGGTTACCGCGACGCCGGTTATGTGCTGGGCTCCGGCGTGGCGATGTTTGTGCCCTGGATAGGCGGCACGCTGGTGGGCCACCTGCTGGCCGGCAGTGTGCCGAATCCGGCGGCCTTCGGGCTGGACTTCATGCTGGTGGCGTTTGCCGCCGCCATCGGCATGGTGCTGTGGCGCGGCAAGTCCGACCTGTGGCCGGCTGCGGCCGCAGGCCTGGCGGGCTTGCTGGTGTACCGGCTGGTGCCCGGCGCCTGGTACATCGTCGCGGCGGGCATGGCCGGTGGCCTGATGGGGGCATGGCGCCATGGCCGTTGAGTCGACTTTTCTGCTGGCGCTGCTGGGCATGGCGCTGGCGTCCTTTGCCTGCCGCATCAGCGGCTTTTTGCTGATGGGTTATGTGCGCATCACGCCGCGTGTCGAGGCCGCGCTCAAGGCGATCCCGCTGTCGGTGATGGTCGGCATCGTGACGCCGGCCGCCACCTCGGGCAAGCTGCCCGAACTGCTGGGTTTGCTGGCGGTGGGGCTGGCGATGAAGCTGGTGCGCAACGACCTGGCGGCTGCGGTCGCCGGCGCGGCGACGGTGGCCCTGGCGCGCTGGTTGGCATAGCCTCCACGGTTGCTTGCTGCGTTGTCAGTCGCTGCACCTTGCAGGCCGCCGCTCGCCGGAGGCTTCGCTTCTGTCGCCTGTCCAAGGCTGCGCTAGCAGCTTTGGAGCCGCAGGCTCCAGCCCCGAGGGGGCCGCTGCGCCTGCGGCCCGGCAAAGCCGGAGCCGCGGCGCCTGCTGGTCTGGACCTCTACATCACGAGGCCGTCATTGCAGGGCTTCATCCGCAATCCATGCTGCGCAGGCCGGGCTGTTATTCCTTCGCCACCCGCAGCACCAGCTTGCCGAAGTTCTCGCCGTTGAAGAGTTTGAGCAGGGTCTCGGGGAAGTTTTCGAGGCCGTCCACCACGTCTTCCCTGCTTTTCATGGTGCCGTCCTTCAGGTAGGCCGCCATTTCTGCAATCGCCAGCGGGTAGCGGTCGGCGTAGTCGAACACCACGATGCCTTCCATGCGCGCGCGGTTGACCAGCAGCGACAGGTAGTTGGCCGGGCCCTTGACCGGCGTGGTGTTGTTGTACTGGCTGATGGCGCCGCAGATGATGATGCGGGCACCGCGTGTGATACGCGTCAGCACCGCGTCGAGGATGTCGCCGCCGACGTTGTCGAAATAAATGTCCACGCCTTGGGGGCAATGTTGCTTGAGCCCGGCCTTGACGTCGCCGGCCTTGTAGTCGATGCAGGCGTCGAAGCCCAGTTCCTTCACCACCCAGTCGCACTTGGCCTTACCGCCGGCAATGCCGACCACGCGGCAGCCCTTGAGCTTGGCGATCTGGCCGACGGTCTGGCCGACGGCGCCCGCTGCGCCCGACACCACCACGGTGTCACCGGCCTTGGGCTGGCCCACATCCATCAGGCCGAAGTAGCCGGTCATGCCGGGCATGCCCAGCACATTGAGCCAGGAGGTCAGGCCCAAACGCGCGTCGATCTTGAACATGCCGCTGCGCTTGATGTTCGCCTCGGGGATCAGGCAGTATTCCTGTACGTCCAGCCCGGCGTTGACGTAGTCGCCCACCGCAAGAGAAGGGTTGTTCGAGGCGATCACCTGGCCGACGCCGCCGGCGCGCATCACGGCGCCGATCTCGACCGGCGGGATGTAGCTTTTGCCCTCGTTCATCCAGCCGCGCATGGCCGGATCCAGCGACAGGCACAGGGTCTTGACCAGCACGCCGCCGGGGCCAGGCTCGGCGACGGGCTCGGTGGTGAAGTTCCAGTTGTCACGCGTCGGCAGGCCGACCGGCCGGCTGGCCAGGCGGACCTGGTGGTTGGTGAGGGAAGTGATGGCGCTCATGGTGTCTCCTTGGGATATCCGTTCAGGCTGAGCCTGGCGAAGCCTTCGCATGTGAGCAGGCACTTCGACAAGCTCAGTGCGAACGGAAGAAAAATATAAAGCTGGGTGATAGACAGCCCGGATGGTAGGGGCGGCCTGTCCGCACGAGAGTCGCGCAGGCGATTCGGTTTATCCTTTGAGGATGAAACTCTACAACTACTTCCGTTCTTCCGCGTCCTACCGCGTGCGTATTGCGCTGCAGCTCAAGGGGCTGCCCTACGACTACCTGCCGGTCCACATTGCCAAGGGTGAGCACCGCAAGCAAGGCTACGCCGCCGTATCCGCCGACATGCTGGTGCCCATGCTCGAGACCGATGGCGGCGAGCGCCTGTCGCAGTCCATGGCCATCATCGAGTACATCGACGAAACCCATCCGGCCGTGCCGCTGCTGCCAGCCGATGCGCTGGGCCGCGCCCGGGTGCGCGCGCTGGCGCAGTCGATCGCCTGCGAGATTCACCCGCTGAACAACCTGCGTGTCCTCAAGTACCTGGTGGGCGTACTCAAGGTCGATGAAGACGCCAAGAACACCTGGTACCAGCACTGGGTGCGGGAAGGACTGGAAGCCTTCGAGCGCCAGCTGAACCAGTTGCCGCCGTCGACCTACTGTTATGGCGAGACACCGACGCTGGCCGACTGCTGCCTCGTGCCGCAGATCTTCAACGCCCAGCGTTTCAAGGTGGGTTTCGACGGCCTGCCGCGCACCATGGCCGCTTACGAGGCCTGCATGGCGCTGGAAGCTTTCCAGAAAGCCCAGCCGTCTTCCTGTCCCGACAACGAGCCCTGATCTCGTGCACCCCGACTGGCTGACGCCCGACTGGCCCGCGCCGCCGGGCGTGCGCGCGGTCTTCACGACCCGGCAGGGCGGCGTGTCGGCCGCGCCCTGGGACAGCATGAACCTGGGCGACCATGTCGGCGACCTGCCCGATAAGGTGTCCATCAATCGGGCGCGCCTGGCGGAAGCGACGCAGGCGGCGCCGGTGTTCCTCCAGCAGGTTCATGGCACGGACGTGCTTTTGTTGCAGGGCGGCGAGCCGCCCGGGCTGAGCGCCGACGCGGCCATCACCTCGCAGCGCGGCATCGCATGCACCATCATGGTGGCCGACTGCCTGCCGGTGCTGCTGACCGACAAGCAGGGCACGGCAGTCGCCGCCGCCCATGCCGGCTGGCGCGGCCTGGCCGGGCAGCAGGGGCGCGGTGTTCTGGAGCAGCTTTGTGAAGATTTTTGGCCTCCAGCCCCCGGCGGGCGGGAGCATGCAGCTATCAATACCATAGCATGGCTGGGCCCGTGCATAGGCCCGGCCGCTTTTGAAGTGGGCGCGGAGGTGAGGGCGGTTTTTGTGGGCAGCCATCCCGGCGCGGCTTCCTGTTTCACGGCGGGCGCGCCAGGCAAGTATTTTGCCGACCTCGCCGGCCTGGCGCGGCTGCGGCTTCAGGCGCTGGGGATCACGCAGATTTTCGGCAATGACAGCAGCACGCGCTGGTGCACTGTGGGCAATGCCTCACGGTTCTTTTCGCACCGGCGCGACGCCGGTATCAGCGGCAACGGTTTTGGCACCACCGGGCGCATGGCTGCCTGCGTCTGGCTCGAATGAGGAAGGCATCAGGGTCGTCGCTTCGGCCGCTTCGGCGGCTTCGCGGGCCTTGATCGCCTTGCGCCGCGACGGTGCACCCATCAGGTAAACCACCAATGCCACAGGCCCCACGCCGTAGAGTACAAAGGTCATGAGCGCCCCCAGCAGCGTCCCGCTCGGGTGGGTGGCTTCGGCGACGCTCATCATGAGCACCACATACATCCAGGCAATGACAATCAAATACATAAATCTTTGCGCTGCCTCATGAGTTGGGAAAGAAATTCCACGATACTAGAGTTGAGTTGCCGCGGCTATCCAGGCTCGACACAGACAGACCTTCAAGAGCCTGCAGATATCCCCGGAGACAAGCATGAATTCTGACGCAAACCTGGCGCAAGCGGCCCAACAGATGCAAGAGACCTTTGCACAGGGCCTGCAACAGCTCATGGGTGCGATGGCCGGCGGCAGCCCCGGCATGCCGGCCGGTTTTGCGCAGCTCGGCATGGCCGGTCCGCCGGCCGCGCTGCCGCCACTGCAGATCGACCCGCTCAAGCTGCTGGAGATCCAGAAAAAGTACCTCGAGGACATCAGCACGCTCTGGAACAGCGGCCTGCAGGCCGGCGCTTCCGCGAGCACCGACCGGCGCTTCGCCGCCGAAGCCTGGCACCAGAACCCGATCGCGCAATTCGCCGCGTCCGCCTACCTGCTCAATGCCCGCGCCCTGATGGGCCTGGCCGACGCGGTCGAAGGCGACGAAAAGACCAGGGCCCGTGTGCGGTTTGCGGTGGAGCAGGCCATGGCCGCCGCTGCCCCCAGCAACTTCCTGGCGCTCAATGCCGAGGCGCAGAAGAAGGCCATCGATACGCAGGGTGAAAGCATTGCCCAGGGCCTGACCAACCTGCTGCACGACATGAAGCAGGGCCATGTGTCCATGACCGATGAAAGCGTCTTCGAGGTCGGCAAAAACGTGGCCACCACCGAAGGCGCGGTGGTGTTTGAAAACGAGTTTTTCCAGCTGGTCGAATACAAGCCGCTGACCGCGAAGGTGTATGAGCGGCCCTTCCTGCTGGTGCCGCCCTGCATCAACAAGTTTTACATCCTGGACCTGCAGCCCGACAACTCGCTGATCCGTTATGCGGTCGCGCAGGGCCACCGCACCTTTGTCGTGAGCTGGCGCAATCCCGACGAGTCCATGGCCGAAAAAACCTGGGACGACTACATAGAACACGCCGCGATCAAGGCGATTGAAGTCACCCAGGAAATCACCGGCGCCAGAACCATCAATACACTCGGCTTCTGCGTGGGCGGCACCATTCTCGGCACGGCCCTGGCCGTGCTGGCCGACCGGGGCGAGAAGCCTGCAGCCAGCGCGACGTTTTTGACCTCGCTGCTCGAGTTCAGCGACACCGGCATCCTCGACATCTTCATCGACGAGCAGTCGGTCAAGTACCGCGAGATGCAGATGGGCAAGGGCGGCCTGCTCAAGGGCCAGGACCTGGCGTCCACCTTCAGCTTTCTGCGGCCCAACGACCTGGTCTGGAACTACGTGGTCGGCAACTACCTCAAGGGTGAAACGCCGCCGCCGTTTGACCTGCTCTACTGGAACAGCGACTCGACCAACCTGCCGGGCCCGTTTTACGCCTGGTATTTGCGCAACACCTACTTCGAGAACAACCTGGCCCAGCCCGGCAAACTCACGGTGTGCGGCCAGAAGGTCGATCTCGGCAAGGTCAATATCCCGACTTATATCTACGGCTCGCGCGAAGACCACATCGTGCCTGTCGGCGGTGCGTATGCCTCGACCCAGCTGCTGCCCGGCAAAAAGCGCTTTGTCATGGGCGCCTCGGGCCACATCGCCGGCGTGATCAACCCGCCCGCCAAGAAAAAACGCAGCTACTGGACCCATGACAAGCTGCCGCAGGGCAAGTTTCCGGCGACGCAGGCCGAGTGGCTGAAGGGCGCGACCGAACACCCCGGCAGCTGGTGGACCGACTGGTCGGACTGGCTCAAGGGCCACGCCGGCAAGCAGGTCGCCGCACCGAAAACCTACGGCAGCCGCAAGTACAAGCCCATCGAGCCGGCGCCCGGCCGCTACGTCAAGGCCAGGGCCTGAGCCCTTCAAGCAAATATCTACTGGAGATCATCATGGAAGACATCGTCATCGTTTCAGCAGCCCGCACCGCCGTCGGCAAGTTCGGCGGCAGCCTGGCCAAAGTCCCCGCGACCGAACTCGGCGCGGCTGTCATCAAGGCGGTGGCCGAGCGTGCCGGCGTCTCGCCCGAACTGCTCGGTGAAGTCATCATGGGCCAGGTGCTGGCGGCCGGTGTGGGCCAGAACCCGGCGCGCCAGAGCGTGATCAAGGCGGGTTTCCCCAACGGCATTCCCGGCCTGACCATCAACGCCGTCTGCGGCTCCGGCCTGAAGGCCGTGATGCTGGCCGCGCAGGCTGTCGCCACCGGCGACAGCGAGATCGTGATTGCCGGCGGCCAGGAGAACATGAGCGCCGCACCGCACGTGCTCAACGGCTCGCGTGACGGCCAGCGCATGGGCGACTGGAAGATGATCGACTCGATGATCGTCGACGGCCTGTGGGACGTCTACAACCAGTACCACATGGGCATCACCGCCGAAAACGTGGCCAGGAAGTACAGCGTCAGCCGCGATATGCAGGACGAACTGGCGCTGGCCAGCCAGACCAAGGCCATGGCCGCGCAGGACGCCGGCAAGTTCAAGGACGAGATCATTCCGTTTTCCATCCCGCAGAAAAAGGGCGACCCGCTGGTGTTTTCCGCTGACGAGTTCATCAACCGCAAGACCAGCGCCGAAGGCCTGGCCGGCCTGCGCCCCGCGTTTGACAAGGCCGGCGGCGTGACGGCCGGCAACGCCTCGGGCATCAACGACGGCGCCGCCGCCGTGATGGTCATGACCGCGAAGAAGGCCGCCGCGCTGGGCTTGACGCCGCTGGCGCGCATCGCCAGCTACGCCACCACCGGCCTGGACCCGGCCTACATGGGCATGGGCCCGGTGCCCGCATCGACCAAGGCCCTGCAACGCGCCGGCTGGAAGGCGCAGGACCTCGACCTGCTCGAGATCAACGAAGCCTTTGCCGCGCAGGCCTGCGCCGTCAACAAGGAGATGGGCTGGGACACCAGCAAGGTCAACGTCAACGGCGGCGCGATCGCGATCGGCCACCCCATCGGCGCGTCCGGCTGCCGCATCCTGGTCACGCTGATCCACGAGATGGTGCGCCGCGATGCCAAAAAAGGCATCGCCAGCCTGTGTATCGGCGGCGGCATGGGGGTTGCCCTCACACTGGAACGCTAAATTTAAGGTAAAACAGGCTGTAGCCCCCGTCCAGAAAGACCAAATAGCTATTTATTTGATAGCGCGGTGATTCACTGCATGGCACGGGTTTTGCAAACAGCATTGACAACTAAAACTCAAGGAGCAAACACATGGCCAAACGAATTGCATACGTGACAGGCGGCATGGGCGGCATAGGCACCGCGATTTGCCAGCGCCTGCACAAGGACGGCTTCACCGTCATCGCCGGCTGCGGCCCGACGCGTGACTTCACCAAATGGCTGGACGAGCAGAAAGCGCTGGGCTACACCTTTTACGCTTCCGTCGGCAATGTCGGCGACTGGGACTCCACCGTCGCCGCCTTCGACAAGGTCAAGGCCGACCACGGCCCGGTCAGCGTGCTGGTCAACAACGCCGGCATCACGCGCGACGGCCAGTTCCGCAAGATGAGCAAGGCTGACTGGGATGCGGTGATCTCGACCAACCTCGACAGCATGTTCAACGTCACCAAGCAGGTGATCGAAGGCATGATCGAAGGCGGCTACGGACGCATCGTCAACATCTCCTCGGTCAACGGCCAGAAGGGCCAGTTCGGCCAGGTCAATTACTCGACCGCCAAGGCCGGCCTGCACGGCTTCACCATGGCGCTGGCGCAAGAGGTCGCCAGCAAGGGCGTGACCGTCAACACCGTGAGCCCGGGCTACATCGGCACCGACATGGTGAAAGCCATACGCCCCGACGTGCTCGAAAAAATCGTCGCCGGTGTGCCCGCCAAACGCCTGGGCACCCCGGAAGAAATCGCCTCCATCATTTCGTGGATCGCCTCGGATGAAGGCGGCTACGCGACGGGTGCGGACTTCTCGCTCAATGGTGGCTTGCACATGGGCTGAGGCTGCCGCCTCCCGCCCTCCAGATAAACCCGCTTCGGCGGGTTTTTTGCTTTCTGTTTTTATAATGAATCCGGGCTGGAAAGCCTTCAACTTCAATTCGTTCTGCGGCAGGCGCCGGTTTCGGCAAGCGCTCACGCAGGGTCCCTCCACCGTCACTCTCTGAAGGAACCCCTCCCGCATGCCGCACAGCGTCTCCCTCATCAGCACCATTGCCGCCGGTCTGGGCCTGGCCCTGATCTTCGGCTTTCTTGCCGCGCGCATGAAGCTGCCTTCGCTGGTGGGTTACCTGCTGGCCGGAGTGCTGATCGGTCCCTTCACGCCCGGCTTTGTGGCCGATGCCGCGATTGCCAGCCAGCTGGCCGAGATCGGCGTGATGCTGCTGATGTTCGGCGTGGGTCTGCACTTCTCGCTCGGCGACCTGCTGGCGGTGCGCAAGATCGCCGTGCCCGGCGCGGTGGTGCAGATGACGGTGGCGACGGCACTCGGCATGGGGCTGGCGCACTGGTGGGGCTGGAACCTGGGCGGCGCACTGGTGTTCGGGCTGTCGCTGTCGGTGGCCAGCACGGTGGTGCTGCTGCGCGCGCTGGAAACGCGCGGCGTGCTGGACTCGGCCAACGGCCGCATTGCCGTCGGCTGGCTGGTGGTCGAGGACCTGGCCATGGTGCTGGTGCTGGTGCTGTTGCCGCCGCTGGCAGAGTGGCTGTCGGGCCGGGGCGCTGCCGATGTCGATTCGCTGGGCAAGACCCTGGGCGTGACGCTGCTGCAGGCCGGCGGCTTTGTGGCGCTGATGCTGGTGGTGGGCCGGCGCTTTTTCCCCTGGGTGCTCTGGCAGGTGCAGCGCACCGGCTCGCGCGAGCTGTTCACGCTGTGTGTGGTCGCCGCCGCCGTCGGCATTGCCTTTGGTGCCACCGCGCTGTTCGGCGTGTCCTTTGCGCTGGGCGCCTTTTTTGCCGGCATGGTGATGCGCGAGTCGGAGTTCAGCCACCGCGCCGCGCAGGAATCCCTGCCGCTGCGCGACGCCTTT
>CALRTF020000022.1:0-28096 GCA_943370985.1 Paenacidovorax caeni | reverse complement strand
GAGCGGCTGCCCGCTGAGCACTTCGACCAGCCGGCCCAACACGTCGGTGGCGCGGCTGTAGTCCCAGACAGAGCCGGGCTGGTGCATCAGGGGCAAAGCTGCCAGCGTGCGTGAAAATTCGGCATTGCTGCGTTCGCGCGAGCCCATGTTGAGATTCGCGTACTGCCGGTGCACCGCCGCCGTGCCCATGAACTCGTAAGTCAGGCCGGCGGTGTGGCGCAGCAGGTCCTGCACGGTGGCCGGCCGGGCCACGTCCTCGAGCAGCAACTGGCCATCGCGCTCCACCGCCACCTGCTGGCCGGAAAATTCAGGCAGGTGCTTGGCCACCGGGTCGCCGAGCAGCAGCTTGCCCTGCTCCATCAGCATCATCACCGCGACCGAGACCAGCGGCTTGGTCATCGAATAGATGCGGAAAATCGAATCCAGTGCCATCGGTGTGCCGGCCGCCGGGTCCTGCCGGCCGAGGCTGTCGAACAGCGCGATCTTGCCGCGGCGCGCGACCAGGGCCACGGCACCGGGCAGGCGGCCGCGATTTACGTCGGCCTGCAGCACGTCCAGCAGGCGCTGCAGGCGGTCCGGGCACAGCCCGAGTTCGCCGGGCGGGGCGGTTTCGAGGGCGCTCATCTGCGCCATCTCAGGCGCCGTAACGCTGGCGCGCCAGCGCCGCCCCCTGGGCCAGCGCCTGCAGTTTTTTCAGGGCGATCTCGCGGTTCATGGGCGCGAGGCCGCAATTGGTGCAGGGCAGCAGGCGGTTTTTCGGCACGTACTTCAGCGCCTTGCCGATGGTGTCGGCAATCTGCTCCGGCGTTTCGATCTCGTCGCTGGCCACGTCGATCACGCCGACCATCACGTCCTTGCCTTCGAGCAGCGCCATCAGGTGCGGCGGCACATGCGAGTGGTAACACTCGAGGCTGACCTGCTGGATGCTGCTTCTGGCCAGCGCCGGCAGCACCTGCTCGTACTGGCGCCATTCCTCGCCAAGGGTCTGCTTCCAGTCGTCGTTGGCCTTGATGCCGTAGCCGTAACAGATGTGAACGGCGGTGGTGCAGGTCAGGCCCTGCGCGGCACGCTCCAGCGCCTGCACGCCCCAGTCGGCCGCGTCCTTCATGTAGACATTGAAGGCCGGCTCATCGAACTGGATGATGTCCACGCCGTCGGCCTGCAGCGCCAGCGCCTCCTGGTTGAGCAGTTCGGCAAAAGCCATGGCCAGCTTGACGCGGTCGCCGTAAAACTGGTCGGCCACGGTGTCCACGATGGTCATCGGGCCGGGCAATGTGAACTTGATCTTCTTGTCCGTGTGCGCGCGCAGCAGCTGCGCCTCGGCCGCATGCACGCGGCCCTTGAGTTTGAGCGCGGCGACCACCTGCGGCACCATCGCGTCGTAGCGGTTGTCGCGTATGCCCATCTTGACCTTGTGCTCGAAGTCGATGCCTTCGACCTGTTCGAGAAAGCCGTGCACAAAATGCTGGCGCGACTGCTCGCCGTCGCCAATGACGTCGAGGCCGGCATCTTCCTGCGCCTTGATCCACAGCAGGGTGGCATCGGCCTTGGCCTGCGCGAGCTCGGCACCTTCGGCTTTCCACTGCGGCCAGAGTTTCTGGGTTTCCGACAGCCAGGCTGGTTTGGGCAGGCTGCCGGCAATGGTGCTGCTGAAAAGTGTTCTTGTCATGGGGTCTCCGGGTGGGGTGGGTTGTTCTATCGGTCCGCCTGGACCGGCTGAGAAGGGAATTGTGCCGCCAGCAATTCATAGGAACGCCTGCGCACGGCGGGATCGTGGGCCCAGGTGATGACCACCAGTTCCTCGACATCGAGCGCCGCCGACAGCGCGCGCAACCTGTCGGCGACCTGCGGCCCGTTGCCCACCAGGGCCGTGCGCCTGAGCTGATCGGCCTGCATCTGCTCGGCCGGACTGTAGGGCCGCTGGGCCAGCTCGGCCGGCGATTGCAGCGGCCCCAGCGCGCCGCGGTTGCGGTCCAGCTTCCAGCGTTCGCGGCTGGAAAAATAGCGCCAGGCTTCCTCTTCGGTATCGGCGGCCAGCGCCCAGACACACAGCGCCGGCTGCGGCTGCGGATGGCGCGGGCTGGGGCGGTACATGTTGCGGTACAGGGCCATGGCTTCTTCCGCGCCCTGCCCGTCGGTGATGAAATATGCAAACGCATAAGGCAGGCCGTAGTGGGCCGCCAGCTGCGCACCGTAGTTCGAGCTGCCCAGCATCCACAAGGTCGGGGCGGTCGGTCCGGTGGGCTCGGCCGTGACACCGCGGCCCGGATGGCCTTCGGGCAACTCGGTGCCCCCGACCCAGGCCTGCAACTCGCGCACCTGCAGCGGAAAGTGGTCGGCGGCGCTGCGCGCCTGCGGGTTCAGCAATTGCGCCGTGCGCCCGTCGGAACCCGGTGCGCGGCCGACACCGAGGTCGATGCGCCCCGGCGCCAGCGCTTCCAGCACACGGAACTGCTCGGCCACCTTGAGCGCCGAATAATGCGGCAGCATCACACCAGCACTGCCGATGCGTATGCGCTGCGTGGTCGCGGCAATCGCCGCCATCAGCACTTCGGGCGCGCTGCCGACAATGGTCGGGTGGCTGTGGTGCTCGCTGACCCAGAAACGCTCGTAACCGAGGCTTTCGCAGTGCCGGGCCAATGACAGGGTTTCACGGATGGAGGCATCGGCGCTGCGGCCGCTCACGGCCACCGATTGGTCAAGCACGGACAGTCGGATCATGGCTCCGACTATAGCCAGACTGCCCTGCCCTTGCTGGTCTGTTCCAATACAGGCTTAGCAACCAGCCCCCGGACCGTCAAACACCATGGCACTCAAAGCCACCATCTACAAGGCCCAATTGGCCATCGCCGACATGGACCGCGGCATTTACGGCGACCACAACGTGACCATTGCGCGGCACCCGTCCGAAGCCGATGAACGCATGATGATCCGGCTGCTGGCTTATGCGCTGAACGTGCCGGCCGACGACAAGAAAGGCCACCTCGAGTTCGCCAAGGACCTGTGGGATGTGGATGAGGCCGCGCTCTGGCACAAGGACTACACCGACCAGATCCTGCACTGGATCGACGTCGGCCAGCCCGACGACAAGCGCCTGATGCGTGCGGCCGGCCGGGCCGAACGGGTCAGCGTCTACAGCTTTGCCAGCAGCACGCCGGTCTGGTGGAAGGCCATCGAAAGCAAACTCACGCGCGCTGGCAACCTGGTGGTCTGGCAGATCGACGCGGCGCAAAGCCAGGCGCTGGCCAAACTCGCCGAGCGCAGCATGCAACTGCAGGTGTCGGTGCAGGACGGCACGGTCTTCATGAGCACGACCACCGACTCGGTGGAAATCACGCCGCGCCGGCTGACCGCGGGCGGCTAGGAGGGCTTGTCGGCCGAACCACCTTCGGGTGCCGCGCGTTGCTGCTGCTGGTAGGGCGGCAGGCGTACGCCGCAGTTGAAGCAGAAGTTCGCTTCGGCGGCATGGCCCTCGGTCAGGCATTCGTGACAGGTGCGCGTGGTCGGCGCCTCCGACAGCTGGAAGCGCCGCTGCGCCGCCATCTCCGCGGTGACAATGCCGGTCGGCACCGCCAGGATGCCCCAGCCCATCAGCATCATGAAGGATGAGATCAGCCGCCCGAGGTCGGTCTTGGGCACGATGTCGCCAAAACCGACGGTGGTGACGGTGCTGATGGCCCAGTACACCGAAATCGGGATGCTGGTGAAGCCGTTGGCCTGGCCTTCCACCACATACATCACCGTGCCCATGATGAGCACCACCATCAGCACCGCCGACAGGAACACCAGGATCTTGCGCCCGCTGGCCGCCATCGCGCGCCCGAGGAACTGGTATTCAGCGACATAGGCCGCCAGCTTGAACACCCGGAACACCCGCAGCAGGCGCAACACCCGCACGTCGATCAGCGCATGCAGTTCCGGGAAAAACAGCGCCAGGTAGGTCGGCAACACGGCGACCAGGTCGATGATGCCGAAAAAACTGGTGGCGTATTGCAGCGGCCGGCGCACGCACAGCAGGCGCGCAATGTACTCGGCGGTGAACAGCAGTGTGAAAATCCATTCCAGCGAGGCAAAAGTGCGGCCATGGCGCAAGTGGATGGACTGCACACTGTCGGCCATCACGACCGCAATGCTCAGCAGGATGACGGCGATCAGCGCCTGGTCGAACCAGCGCCCGGCCCGCGTGTCGGCCTCGAAAATCACCGTGTACCAGCGCAGCCGCCAGCCGGCCAGCGGCCTGTCGTCGGATGAGGGAAAAGTGGCGGGTTTGGCTGGGGTCATGTTGGCGCGAAATGCTTCTTCATGCAGAACCCGAACCTTAACCGAGTTCGGCGCGGTGGCAAGTCGGCGATCAGGCTGTGGTGGTGTGGGTGCGGTCTTGCCGGAGACGCTACTGAATTGATAGCTGCCTGCGCTTACTGGACGGGGGCTAGAAGGCTATTTTTCTCATGATCTGACAAAAAAACTCTCTACCTTTGCTTGCATCACGCTGCGGCTGCGGTCTGTTTCAGATAGTAGATCTGACTCCCCACTCCCAACCCCCCGCCCTTCCCTCGCCCCGCTGGGCGAGAGAAGGGAGCCTCATGTGGCCGCGTGCGCTGCGCTCGCGTGCAAACATGACTGTCTGTTGGGGATCCCGTCCTTGAAGCGCTGCGCGCTTCAAGGACTCCGGATTCTTTTCCCCGCTTTGGCTGTTCCGCCCCCGTCGGGCTGGGCCGAGGAGCGCAGCGAAAAATGGATCAGGGCGAGCGATTGTCTGAGCGAAGCGAGTTCGAGCTCGACCCCATTTTTTGCGAGCACCGCAGGTTGCCCGGAGCGAAGCGGAGGGACCCAGACCATCGGGTCGCCTTTTTCTTTGCTCACTTTCTTTTTGGCGACGCAAAAAGAAAGTGAGTTGCCGCCGGGCAACCCCCGGCCAGCAGGCGCAGGCACACCTCAAGGCACGAGGAGCAAAAGATGGATCCGGATCAAGTCCGTCCCGACCGCCGGCATAGGTCACCCGCCCAAATCAGACCTTCTCCGCCTCCTGCAAGGCCCGCCACATCACCTTGCCGGAGCCGCTCTTGGGCAGCGCATCGACAAACTGCACGACGCGCGGGTATTTGTAGGCCGCCATGTTGTCCCGGCACCAGCCGATGATGTCATCCTCGGAGGTCGTGCCCTTCGCTGCCGGGCGCAGCACCACCACCGCCTTGACGGTCTCGCCGCGGTAGGCGTCGCGGGTCGAGATGATGCAGGCCTCCTGGATCGCCGGGTGCTTGAACATCAGCGCCTCCACCTCGGCCGGCCAGACCTTGAAGCCCGAGGCATTGATCATGCGCTTGAGCCGGTCGGTGATGAAAAAATAGCCGTCCTCATCGACCCGGCCCAGATCACCGGAGCGGAAAAAACGTTTGCCTTCGATCTCGAGGAACGCGTCGGCCGTGGCCTCGGGCCGTTTCCAGTAACCCGAAAAATTCTGCGGCCCGCACATGATGATTTCGCCCTGCTCGCCCGGCGGCATCTCTTGCAGGCTGACCGGGTCGATCACGCGCGCATCGACCCCGACAAAGGGCACGCCCAGGCATTGCTGCTTGGTCGCGTCGGGGGGGTTGCTGTGCGAAGGCGCGGCGGTTTCCGTCAGGCCGTAACCTTCGGCAAAACGCAGGCCGTATTGCTCCCACAGGCGCTGGGCCACGGCCTGCGGCATGGCCGCCCCGCCGCCGCCGATGTAGACCAGGCCGCTGAGGTCAAAACTCGCAAAGTTGGGGCTGGCCAGCAGGTCGATCACCATGGTCGGGATGTTGGTCCAGTGCGTCACGCGCCAGCGCGAGATCAGGCGGCCTGCCAGTTCGCGGTCCCAGCGCGGCATCACCACCAGCGTCGCGCCGCCATAAATCGAGGCATGCATGACCGACACCATGCCGGTGATGTGGAACATGGGCACCACCGACAGCACCACGTTTTCAAACGTGCTGTTGCCCCACAAGCTGCTCGCGACCGCGTTATGCATGATGCTCGCGTGGGTGTGCATGCAGCCCTTGGGCAGGCCGGTGGTGCCGCTGGTGTAGGGCAGCACCGCGAGGTCCCCCGGGGTGGCCGTGTGGACCGGCAGGCTGGCGCGGTCACCGCCCAGGGCATCCGCCCAGTCGATCACCGTGCCGCCCTCGAGCGCCGGCAGCGCATGCCGCGTGCTCAGCCAGTCCTGCCAGGCGGGCGGCAGGGTCTCCGCGCCTTCGGCCTGCAGGTCGAAGGCGTCGCTGTAGTGGGAAACAATCATGTGCTGCAGGCGCTCGCCAGGCGCCAGTTGCGCATTGGCACGGGCCAGCTCCGGCGCCAGGTCGGCGGCAATGATCGCGACCCTGGCGTCCGGGTCGGTGATGTAGTGTTTGAGCTCCTCGGCCCGGTTCATCGGATTGACCGGCACCACCACGGCGTCGGCGCGCAGGATCGCAAAGTGGGCGATCACCCACTGCGGACAGTTCTGCATGTCCAGCACCACACGATCACCCTTTTTCACACCCAGGGCATGCAGGGTCGCGGCCAGGCGTTCGGCCTTGTCCAGCAGCTCGGCATAGCTGAAGACGCGGCCAAAGAACACCAGCGCGGCCTTGTCGGGAAAACGCAGGGCGCTGACGCTCAGGTTGTGCCACAGCGAGGTGGCCGGCGGCGTGATGGCGTGGGGCAGGCGTTTCGGCCAGAACTTGAAATGGGCGCGGTCCATGATTTCTCCTAAAAGTACGGCAACCCGAAAATATCGAAACATGAAAGCGCGCCTTCGCACCCATGGCTGCGTTGCAATCCTTGCGAAGGCTTCCGGCCTTCGCTGCGGCTCGCGCCTTGCCCTGGGCACGAAGCCATCACTTTCATCCTGTCTCGCTACTTCCGCGTTGCCGTACTAGCCTACCGCGCCACGGCCGGCACGCCATCGGGGAATGCGCTAGAGGCGTCACGTGCGCGACGCTGTTTATCATGGAAGCACTATTTCAAAAAAGGAGACAGCTGTGTTCACCCCCTCTCGCATCCTGGCGGCCCTGCTCGTGACGCTCAGCACCACGGCTTTTGCGGCCTTTCCCGAAAAACCGATACGTGTGGTCATCGGCTTTCCGGCCGGCGGCCCGCTGGACCAGCACGCACGCCTGCTGACTGAACGCCTGCAGGCCGTGCTGGGCCAGCCCATCGTCATCGACTACAAATCGGGCGCCGGCGGCACGGTGGGCGCGCAGGACGTGATGAAGGCCGCGCCCGACGGCTACACGCTGATGCTGGCCAACACCGGCGTGATGGTGATCAACCCGGCGCTGTACAGCCGGCTGCCTTACAACACGCTGAAGGACTTCACGCCGATTGCCCGCACCGCGATGCAGCCGCTGGCGCTGCTGGTCAACCCCAAGCTGCCGGTGACCACACTCAAGGAGTTTGTCGACTACGCCAAAGCCCGGCCCGGCCAGGTCAACTACGGCTCGGCCGGCAACGGCGGCATCAGCCACCTGGTGCCCGAGATGTTCAAGAACGCCACCGGCCTGTTCATGGTGCACATTCCCTACCGCGGCAGCGCGCCGGCCTTCACCGACCTGATGGGCGGCCAGGTGCAGTTCATGGGCGAGTCCATCCCGCAGGCGGCGAGTTACCACAAGCAGGGCAAGGTGCGCGCGCTGGCCGTCACCAGCAGGGAACGCAACCCCGCGCTGCCCGACATCCCGACCGTGATCGAGTCGGGCTTCAAGGGTTTCGAGGTGGTCGGCTTCTACGGCTTTCTGGCGCCGGCCGGCCTGCCCAAAGACGTGACCGCAAAACTCAGCGATGCCTTCCGGCAGGTCATGGCCAGCCCGGACATCCGCAACCGCATGGTGACCCAGGGCGCCGATCCGGCCTTCATGGGCAGCGAGGATTTCGCGACCTTTCTGGCCGCCGAAATGCCGCGCTGGGCCCAGGCCGTCAAGGCTTCCGGCGCAAAGCTGGACTGAAGCCAGTCCGCACGCCGGCGCCGTTCTGCACGGACGGCGCGCTGCGCCGGCCAGACACCCGGCACGCCTGCCGCCGGGGCAGCCCGTCAGCGCGCGCCTGCGTTTGGTGCGGCCCGCATCAAAAAGCCGCTCTTTGAGGCACCACACGCCAGCAAGGTGCACATATCTTGTATACCAGTCACTTCAACCAGCCTGACACACTGGCACAGGAGTTGCGTTGGTCCCTGCATGACCACCGCATCGGACATCAGCAGCCGCATCATTGAAGCCGTGATGGCGCAAAAACTCGCCCCCGGCGCACGGCTGGGCGAGCAGCAACTGGCCATGTTGTTCGACTGCAGCCGCACCATCGTGCGCGAGGCCCTGACCCGGCTGGCGGCGCGCGGCATCGTCACCGTGAGCGCGCGGCGTGGCTGGTATGTGATCGAGCCCTCGCAGGAAGAAGCCCGCGAGGCCTTCGAGGCGCGCCGGGTCATCGAGATGGGCCTGATCCGCTGCACCACCGAGGTCGGCAAAACCGCGATCAAACAACTGAAGAACCACCTGACGCGCGAAAAAGCCGCCATCAGGGGCAGCGACGTGGGCCTGCGCAGCTTTCTGCTCGGCGATTTTCACGTCTGCCTGGCCGAATGCCTGGGCAACAGCCTGCTGGCCGACACGCTGCGCGATTTCACCGCACGCACCACCTTGATCGCCATGTTGTACCAGTCCTCGCACGACGCGGCCGAATCCTGCGAGGAGCATGTGCGCATCGTGCAGGCCCTCGAAAAAGGCGAGCTGGTGCTGGCCGAGCAACTGATGCAAAGCCACATCGGCACGGTGCAGGCCGCACTCAGGCTGCAAACCGCCACCGGCGACCCGCTGGCGCAACTGCGCAGCGCCCTGAGCCCGCTCTCGCCGGGTCCGCCCGCAAAGGCACAGGCCTTGCATTCACCTGTTCGTAAACGCGGCCGCAAGGCCGCCCCTTCCGGTGACGATTCTTCAACTTATCTAGGAGCCCTGTTATGACATCAAGCAAACGTCTTTTCTCCCTGGGTCTCACGACCCTCGCGCTGCTGGCCGCCGGCGGCGTCCACGCACAAACCGCGCTGGACGGCATCATGAAAAGCAAGACCATCAAGATTGCCGTTCCCACCGACTTCCCGCCCTACGGCATGGTCGGCGTGGACCTGGCGCCGCAGGGCCTGGACGTGGACATGGCCAACTACATCGGCAAACAAATGGGCGTCAAGGTCGAACTGGTGCCGGTCACCAGCGCCAACCGCATCGCCTACCTGCAGACCAAGAAGGCGGACCTGGTGATCTCCACCCTGGGTAAAAATCCGGACCGCGAAAAAGTCATCGATTTCAGCGCGGCCTACTCGCCCTTCTTCCAGGCCGTGTTCGGCCCCAAGACCGTCAGCGTCAAATCCTTTGCCGACCTCGCCGGCAAAAGCATCAGCGTGACCCGCGCCGCCCTGGAGGACCAGGAACTCAGCAAGGTCGCGCCGGCCGGCGCCGACATCAAGCGTTTCGAGGACAACAACACCACGGTGTCGGCCTACACGGCCGGCCAGGTGCAGCTGATCGCTACCGGCGTCTCCGTCGCCGGCAACATGATGACAAAAAATCCGCAACTCAACACCGAGTACAAGCTGCTGCTCAAGGACAGCCCCAACTTCATCGGCGTCGCCAAAGGCGAAGACAAGCTGCGCCTGAAGGTCAACGAAGTGATCGCTGCCGCCAAGAAAATCGGCGACATCGACAAGATGTCGGTCAAGTGGCTGGGCCGGCCGGCAGGAACCCTGCCGGAATAAGTTGCACACCCCCGTTAGGGTTCGCTACGCGTAACCCCCTCCCCCCTAGCAGGGGGGCGCCGCCTGCGGCCCGGCGAAGCCGGTTCCGCGGCGGCCTTGATAGAAGAGAGAGAGGGAGAACCTTGGCAGTCGATCTTTCAACAGGGAGCTGACCGATGAATGTTGATCTTGATTTTGGGGCGGTGCTGTCGCAGTGGCCGCTGCTGGCCATCGGTGTCGCGTGGACGGTGGGCCTGACGGTGATCTCCTCGCTGATCGGCGTCACGCTCGGTGTGGGCTTCGCCTGGGCGCGGGCCAGCGGGCCGGTCTGGCTGCGCTGGGTGGTCGGCACCTATGTCGAGCTGATCCGTAACACGCCTTTCATCGTGCAGCTCTTCTTCATTTTTTTCGGCCTGCCGGCCATGGGGGTCAAGCTCTCGCCGGAACTGGCCTCGGTGATTGCCATGGTGATCAACCTGTCGGCCTATGCCACCGAAATCATCCGCGCCGGGGTGGAAGCCACACCGCGCGGCCAGATCGAGGCGGCCGAAAGCCTGGCCTTCAACCGCGTGCAGATCTACACCCGGGTGGTGCTGCCGCCAGCCCTGAAAAAGGTCTGGCCGGCACTGGTCAGCCAGATCATCATCGTGATGCTGGGTTCGGCCGTCTGCGGCCAGATCTCGACCCAGGAACTGTCTTACGCCGCCAACCTGATCCAGGGCCGCAACTTCCGCGCGTTCGAAGCCTTCATCATCGCCACCGCGATTTACCTGGCCTTGTCGGTAGGTGTGCGCAAGCTGCTGAACTGGGCCGGACCGAAATTCCTGTTCGGCCGCTAGCTCTCAAGGAAAAGTCATGATCGAATTTTCCATCTGGGACATCTTCCGCAACCTGCTGCTGGCCGGCCGCTGGACGGTTGCGCTGTCGCTGACGGCTTTCATCGGCGGCGGCATCGTCGGGCTGTTGCTGCTGATCGGCCGCCTGTGGTCCACACGGGCCGCGCCGGGCGCGCAGAACATCGCGCGCGCCACCAGCACCGCGCTCGATGGCTACATCCTGCTGTTCCAGGGCACGCCGCTGCTGATGCAGCTGTTCCTCGCCTACTTCGGCCTGGCGCTGTTCGGCATCAACGTGCCGGCCTGGGTTGCCGCAGCGGTGGCGCTCACGCTGTACACCAGCGCCTACCTCGCGGAAATCTGGCGCGGCTGCGTCGATGCCATTCCCAAAGGCCAGTGGGAAGCGGCGCAAAGCCTGGCGCTGAACTTCGGCGAGCAACTGCGCCAGATCGTGCTGCCGCAGGCAGTGCGCATCGCGGTGCCGCCGACGGTCGGCTTCCTGGTGCAGGTGGTCAAGGGCACGGCGCTGGCCTCGGTCATCGGCTTCATCGAGCTGACCAAGGCCGGCACCATGATCACCAACGCCACCTTCAAGCCCTTCCTGGTGTACAGCTGTGTGGCCCTGATGTATTTCGCCCTGTGTTTTCCGGTGTCGCTGTATGCGCGCAGGCTTGAAAGGAAACTGAGAAATGGACGCTGACATGACACTCACCCACCCCGAGGCCGCACCGGTTTCAACCCCGAATACGGGAACCGTCAAGACCCTGGTCGAGATCAACCAGCTGCGCAAGAGTTTCGGCAGCAACGAGGTGCTCAAGGGCATAGACCTTGACGTCAAGGCCGGCGAGGTGATTGCCATCATCGGCAAAAGCGGCTCCGGCAAAAGCACGCTGCTGCGCTGCATCAACGGGCTGGAGGTGTTCCAGAGCGGCACCCTGCGCGTGGACGGCAAACACCTGCTGCACGACAACGCGCAGGTGATGCGCGAGCTGCGCCAGCGTGTCGGCATGATCTTCCAGAGCTTCAACCTGTTCCCGCACCTGACGGTGGGCAAAAACATCATGCTGGCGCCCACGCTGGTCAAGAAGACCTCCGGCGCGGAAGCCGAGGCCCATGCCCGCACGCTGCTGCAACGCGTCGGCCTGGCGGAAAAATTCGACGCCTGGCCGGACCAGTTGTCCGGCGGCCAGCAGCAGCGCGTGGCGATTGCCCGCGCGCTGGCCATGCAGCCCTCGGTGCTGCTGTGCGACGAGATCACCTCGGCACTGGACCCGGAGCTGGTCGGCGAGGTGCTGCAGGTGGTGGAAAGCCTGGCGGCCGAAGGCATGACCTTGCTGATGGTCACGCACGAGATGAACTTTGCCCGCAAGGTCTGTGACCGGGTGGTTTTCATGCACCAGGGCCGGGTGCATGAAACCGGCGCACCCGAGCAGGTGTTCTCCCACCCCCAGACGCCCGAGCTCAAGCAGTTCCTGGGGATGATCCAGTAGCCCTCACCCCCAGCGGTTTCGGGCCAGATGTATGTGCGGCAACGCACACAAGCGGCCATAAGCCTCTGCTACTATCTGCTTGTACAACTCCTCCTTTGCCACCAGCCTGTTCGCGTTTCAGTGCTGACCCCTGGCAACCGGTGAGCCTGCCTGCAGTGGCGCGCGTTCAGTGTGCCGAGCGGTCTGTGAGCATTCGCGTGGAGGCTTGTGATGGCGGAAACCGGGTTTTCAGACAGTCTCAACGAGAAACACCCGGGCACCGACGGCGTCAGCGAATTCCGGCGACAGGAAACCCTGCTCAAGACCGGCGCGCTGCAGGACGCCATCTTCAACAGCGCCAATTTCTCCAGCATCGCCACCGATGAAAAAGGCGTCATCCAGATTTTCAACGTCGGCGCGGAACGCATGCTCGGTTATGCCGCCTCCGATGTCGTCAACCAGGTCACACCGGCCGATATCTCGGACCCCAGGGAACTGATTGCACGCGCTGAAGCGCTGAGCCTGGAGCTGGGCACACCGATCACGCCCGGCTTCGAGGCGCTGGTGTTCAAGGCCTCGCGCGGCATCGAGGACATCGACCAGCTCACCTACATCCGCAAGGACGGCAGCCGCTTCCCGGCGGTGGTCTCGGTCACGGCGCTGCGCGACGAGCAGGAGGCCATCATCGGCTACCTGCTGATAGGCACCGACAACACCGCGCGCAAACAGGCCGAGGAAGCCCTGCGCGAGGCCGGCGCGCTGCAGAACGCGATTTTCAACAGCGCCAACTTCTCGAGCATCGCCACCGACGAAAAAGGCGTGATCCAGATTTTCAACGTCGGTGCCGAACGCATGCTCGGTTATGCGGCCACCGACGTGCTCAACAAGATCACGCCGGCCGACATCTCGGACCCGCAGGAAGTGATCGCGCGCGCCGAAAGCCTGAGCCTGGAGCTCGGCACGTCGATCACACCCGGCTTCGAGGCGCTGGTGTTCAAGGCCTCGCGCGGCATCGAGGACATTTACGAGCTGACCTACATCCGCAAGGACGGCAGCCGTTTCCCGGCGATTGTGTCGGTGACGGCGCTGCGCGATGCGCAGGAAGGCATCATCGGCTACCTGCTGATCGGCACCGACAACACCGCGCGCAAGGAAGTCGAGGCGGCCCAGGCCCTGCTGGACCAGCGGCTGCGCGACCAGCAGTTCTACACACGCTCGCTGATCGAATCCAACATCGACGCGCTGATGATGACCGACCCCCAGGGCTTCATCTCCGACGTCAACCAGCAGATGATGACCCTGACCGGGCGAACGCGCGACGAGCTGATAGGCGCGCACTGCAAGAAGTTTTTCACCGACCCGGCACGCGCGGAAGCAGCGATCAAGCGCGTGCTCACCGAAAACAAGGTCAGCAACTACGAGCTGACCGTGCGGGCGCAGAACGGTGAGGAAACCGTGGTGTCCTACAACGCCGCCACTTTCCAGGATCGCGACCGCAAGCTGCAGGGCGTGTTCGCCGCCGCGCGCGACGTGACCGAGCGCAAGCGTTTCGAACGCGCGCTGCAGGAGAAAAACCTCGAACTCGAACATGCCAGCAGCATGAAGTCGGAGTTCCTCGCCACCATGTCGCATGAACTGCGCACGCCGCTGAACGCGATCATCGGTTTCTCCGAGGCGCTCAAGGACGGGCTGATGGGCCCCCTGAGCGACACCCAGCAGGAATACATCGGCGACATTTTCACCAGCGGCCAGCACCTGCTGTCCCTGATCAACGACATCCTGGACCTGTCCAAGGTCGAGGCCGGCATGATGACGCTGGAGCTCGAAGCGGTGGACCTCGACAGCCTGCTCTCGGGCAGCCTGTCCATCGTCAAGGAAAAGGCGCTGACCCAGCGCATCGCGCTCGAACTCGAAACCGACGACGGCCTGGGCCTGCCGCTGCTGGACATGCGCAAGACCAAGCAGATCGTCTACAACCTGCTGGCCAACGCCGTGAAGTTCAGTACCAGCGGCGCCAGTGTGAGACTCAGCGCGCGGCGCGTGCCGCGCAACACGGTGGGCATGTTGTCCGGCGCCTGGCCGGTGCACAGCTTCCCGCTGGCCGACAGCGAGTTCACCGAGTTCCTGGAAATTTCGGTCAGCGACAGCGGCATCGGCATTTCCAGGCCCGACATGGCCAAGCTGTTCCAGGCTTTCAGCCAGATCGACAGCAGCCTGGCCCGCAAGTTCGAAGGCACCGGCCTGGGTCTGGCCATGGTCAAGCAACTGGCCGAACTGCATGGCGGCACCGTGGCCGTCACCAGCGCGGAAGGCGAAGGCGCGCGTTTTGCGGTCTGGCTGCCGCTGCGCAAGGGGGTGCAGGCAGATGCTGCCCTGCCGCCTGGCGGCCATGCGGCGCCGCCCGGCAACACGCGCGTGGCGCTGGTGATCGAGGACAACGACCAGGCGGCCGACCTGGTACGCCTGCTGCTCGAAGCCGAAGGCTTTAGCGTGCTGCGCGCCGCCAGCGCCGAAGAAGCGCTGCTGCTGGCGCCGCAGCACACCTTGAGCCTGATCACCCTGGACATCCAGTTGCCGGGCATCGATGGCTGGGAATTCCTCTCCCGCGTGCGCGACAGCACCAGCCTCGCGCATGTGCCGGTGGTCGTCATTTCCGGCATGGCCGACAGCAACCTGGGCCTGACACGCGGCGCCGCCGCGGTGCTGCAGAAACCGATCAGCCGGGCACAACTGAAGATGTCGCTGGCCAACCTGGGCCTGCATCCGGTAGCCGATCAGACCTGGACCGTGCTGGTGGTCGACGACGACCCCAAGGCGGTGGAGGTGATTGCCGCCTTCCTGCCGGCCCCTGCCTATGCCGTGGTGCGCGCCTATGGCGGTGCCGAGGCCATCACCCTGGCCCAGCGCCTGCGGCCCGACCTGATTTTCCTCGACCTCATGATGCCCGAGGTCAGCGGCTTCGACGTGGTCGAGGCCCTGCAACGCAACAGCGAAACCGCGCGTATCCCCATCCTCGTGGTCACGGCCAAACAGATCACGCCGCTGGACCGCAGCACGCTCAACAAGAATCAGGCCAATGTGGTGCACATCGTCGAGAAGGCCGAACTCAACCACGGCCGGTTCATCGACGAAGTCAGGCGCGCGCTGCCGCAACTTTAGAAAGGACCGCTGTGGCAAACATACTCGTGATCGAGGACAACCCGGCCAACATGAAACTGGCCTGTCTGCTGCTGCGCAATGCCGGCCACGCGGTGCTGTGCGCCGTGGATGCCGAAACCGGCCTGACCATGGCGCGCGAGGGGCAGCCGGCGCTGATCCTCATGGACATCCAGTTGCCGGGCATGGACGGCCTGGCGGCCACCGCCCTGCTCAAGCAGGACCCCGCCACCGCGGCCATTCCGGTGATTGCACTGACCGCCATGGCGATGAAGGCCGACCAGGAAAAAAGCCAGGTCGCCGGCTGTGATGCCTACATCGCCAAGCCGCTGCGTTACCAGGAACTGTATGCGGCGATCAACTCCCTGCTCGCCGCCGGAACGCCGGGGGCCATGCAGACAGGACAGGACCGGGCCTAGCCGTGGGCACCTTACCCGCCACCGTCCTGATTGTTGACGACGAGCCCGCCAACTGCAGGCTGCTGGAAGCCCTGCTGCGCCCTGAGGGTTACCTCACGATGTCCGCCGTCAGCGGCGCCCAGGCCCTGTTGATGGTGGCCCGACACGCACCCGACCTGATCCTGCTCGACGTGATGATGCCCGAGATGGACGGCTACCAGGTCAGCGCCCTGCTCAAGGCCGACCCGGTGTCGTCCAACATTCCCATCATCATGGTGACGGCGCTGAGCGACCGCGACGCCCGCATTGCCGGCCTGAAAGCCGGGGCCGAGGAGTTTTTGAGCAAACCCGTGGACCGTGCCGAACTCTGGCTGCGCGTGCGCAACCTGCTGCGCCTGAAGGACTACGGCGACTTCCTGCGCAAGCACAACCTGATGCTGGAGCAGGAGGTGATGGCGCGCACCGCCGACCTGCGGCAATCGACTCAGCTGCAACTGAGCGAAGCGGCCCGGCAGGTCGCCATCCTCAATGCCTTGCCGGCACATATCGCCCTGCTCGACCGCAAGGGCCACATCATCTCGGTCAACAACGCCTGGCGCAACTTTGCAGATGCGCATGTCCTGTTGAGCCCCGCCTACGGCCTGGGCCTGGACTACCTGCTGGTCTGTGACGGCGCCCAGGACAGCAGCGCGGGCGATGCGCGGCAGGCCGCACAGGGCATCCGCGCCGTGCTCAGGGGCAGCCTGCCCAGCTTTTCTTTCGAATATGCCTGCCACTCGGCGGCACAGCGGCGCTGGTTCATGCTCACGGTCACGCCGCTGGCCAGCGACCGCATGGGCGGTGTGATCGTGATGCACCTCGATGTCAGCGCGCGCAAGCAGGCTGAGGAAAACATCCGGCTGCTCAACGACGGCCTGGAAGAGCAGGTACGGCACCGCACCGACCAGCTGCAGGTCGCCAACCAGGAACTCGAGGCGTTTTCATACTCGGCCTCGCACGACCTGCGCACGCCGCTGAGCGCCATCGACGGCTACAGCAGCCTGCTGGCCAAGGACATAGGTGCCGGCGCCAGCGAACGCAGCAAACATTATTTGTCCCGCATTCGCGCGGGCGTGGCGCAGATGGGCGAACTGATCGACGCGCTGCTGTCGCTGGCCCAGGTCTCGCGCAGCCAGATCGCCTGGGGCACGGTCGACCTCAGCACCATGGCCCATGCGGTGCTGGCGGGCTATTGCGAGCGCGAGCCGCTGCGGCCGGCGGCGATCACGATCACGCCCGGCCTGCAGGTGATGGGCGATCCGCGCCTGCTGCAGCAGGTGATGGACAACCTGCTCGGCAACGCCTGGAAGTTCAGCAGCCAGAGCGCGCAAACCCGCATCAGCTTCGCCTGCAGCACCGGCAGCGCCGGCGAGGCGGTCTACACGGTGCGGGACAACGGCGCCGGCTTTGACATGGCCTATGCGGACAAGCTGTTCGGCGCCTTCCAGCGCCTGCACACCGCCGCCGAGTTTGCCGGCACCGGCATCGGCCTGGCGACCGTGCACCGCATCGTCACGCGGCACGGCGGCCGCATCTGGGCCGAGTCGCTGCCGGGCGAAGGCGCCAGCTTTCACTTCACGCTGGGCAAGCCGCAACATTGATACGCGCTGCGCGCACACGATTCGCGGCATCCGGGCACAATCGCTGCAGCAGCCCCGCCCGGCGCCGCGCGCCCCACCCCGGATGCTCATCTTTTGATAGCTGCCCACGCTTGCCGGCCGGGGGCTGAGGCCTGATTTGATTCATCAATGCGCGACAAACCTATGCTTGCCATGCCGCCCGTCCTGTACCTCTTCGCCCTGTGCAACCTCGTCATCGGCAGTGGCGCCTTCGTGCTGGGCGGCATCCTCGCGCCGCTGGCGGCGTCGCTGAACATCAGCGTGGCCGCCGCCGGCCAGGCCATGACCGCCTACGCGGTGGCCACGGCCGTGCTGGCACCCCTGCTGATCGTCAGCACCGCCCGCTGGTCGCGCAAAAGCGTGATCCAGCTGGCGCTGGGCCTGTTTGCCGCCGGTTGCCTGGTCTGCGCGCTGTCCGGCAGCCTGACCGCGCTGTTGCTGGGCCGGGCACTGATGGGCGCCGGGGCCATGTTCAGCGCCGCGGCCTCTGCCCTGGCTGTCAGCCTGGTGGCACCGGCGCAACGCGGGCGCGCGCTGTCCATCACCTTCCTCGGCATGAGCATCAGCTACGCCGTGGGCGTGCCGCTCGGCGCCTGGCTGGGCCTGGAATACGGCTGGCGCGTGCCGGTCTGGCTCTCGGTCGCCGCCAGCCTGCTCATGCTGGCGGCGGCGAGCTGGCTGGTGCCTGCCCGCCTGGGCGCGGGCGGTGCCAGCTTTGCCGGTTTCGGAGCGGCGGCGCGTCAAGGCGCGGTGTTGCGCGCCTGGCTGCGCACCCTGCTCTATTTCATCGCCATCTTCAGTGTTTTCGCCTACATCGGGCCGGTGCTGCAGGCGCTCAACCCCATGAGTTCCACGGCCCTGTCCGCCACGCTGGCGGTGTTTGGCCTGTCCGGCGTCGCCGGCACGCTGTCGGGCGGCTGGGCCAATGACCGCTTCGGCCCGATGCGGACCCAGCGGGTGCAGCTGCTGGTGCTGGCGTCGGCCATGGCGGTGTTGCCGCTGACCGCCGGCCACCCGCTGGCCATGGGTGCGACGCTGCTGGTCTGGGGCCTGGCCGGCTTCGGCCTGATGGCGCCGCAGCAAAGCCATCTGGCCAGCCTGTCACCGGCCCAGGCCCCCCTGCTGCTGAGCCTCAACGGCTCCATGCTGTATGCGGGCACGGCGCTGGGTGCGGTGTTCAGCGGCGCCCTGCTCAACCAGGTGGACTTCACGCGCCTCGGCTGGGTCGGTGTGCCTTTTTGCCTGCTGGCCCTGCTGACGCTGGCCTTTGAACCGGCGCCGGCCAGGCCACGCGCGGCTGTGGCATCCTGATGCCCATGCACCAAGCCACACACCCCCTCACCGCACTGGCAAGCGGGCTGCAGCAGTTGCGCAGCGGCACGCTGACGGTGACCGCTTTTTCGCAGCTGGCCCGGGCGCAAGACGCACTGCTGGCGGCCCTGCCGCCCCCCTTCGGGCCGGTGCTGCAGCAGCTGCTGGACCGGCTCGAGTCGGCCGCCCTGTTCAGCGAAGAAAGCTGCTCCTTCAGCCAGAGCGACCTGCTGGACAGCCTGCAGCAGTGGCTGGAGCATGCGCAGCGCCAACTCGACAAGGAAATCTCGCCATGACCACACCGCCCACGCCGCTTTCCCTCGTCTACATCGGTGACCCGATGTGCTCCTGGTGTTACGGCTTTGGCGTGCCGCTGGGGCAACTGCTGGCGCGCCATCCGGGTCTGCAGGTGCAACTCGTGCTCGGCGGCCTGCGCGCCTACAACACCCAGGTGATGGACGCCGCACTGAAGGACAAATTGCGCAGCGCCTGGGCCCATGTCGCGGAGCGCTCGGGCCAGCCGTTTTCCGGGGCGCTGTTCGAACGCGAGGACTTCATCTACGACACCGAGCCGGCCTGCCGCGCCGTGGTCACGGTGCGCGAACATGCCCCGCAGCTGGCGCTGGCCATGTACCACGCGGTCCAGCAGGCGTTTTACGCGGACGGCCGCGACACCACCAAGGCCGCCGTGCTCGGCGAGATCTGGGACGAGGTGCACGGCCGCACCAAGGAAGCCTGGGGCCACATCGATTTCCTGCGCGACTTCGAGAGCGAGGCCATGCGCCGGCGCACCCGCGACGACTTTGCGCAGGCGCAGCGCTGGGGCGTGCGCGGCTTTCCGACCGTGCTGGCCGTGGTGAACGGGCAGGCGCAAGTGCTGACCAGCGGTTACACCGACGCTGAGGCCTTGCAGCAAGGACTGGCGTCGCTTCTGCAGCCCTAGACGTGGCGCTTTTTCGGGGCAGGCCCGGTTGCGGCGGGGGCCTGCGCATCGGCCAGCGCGTGCAGCGCCTCGATGATGTGGCAATGGGTGTCGCTGCCGTCGCAGCGCTGGCGCAAGGCCTTGAGGTCTTTCTCCAGCGCCTTCAGCTCGGCCAGCCGGGCACGCACATGGCCGAGATGGCCGTCCAGTGCCTCGCGCGCCGCGGCGCAATCCGCCTTGTTGTTCAGGTCCAGCGCCAGCAGCGTGCGCACCTCGTCCAGCGACATGTCCATGGCCCGGCACAGGCGGATGAAACGCAGCTGGTGCAGGTCGCCCTCGCTGTACAGCCGGTAGCTGTTGTCGCCACGCCCCAGCGGGTTCAGCAGCTGTTCCTTTTCGTAAAAACGGATGTTGGCGGCGCTGACGCCGCTGCGCTTTGCGGCCTCGCCGATCTGATAACCCCGCCCCGTGGATGGACTTGAATGCGGCATCGCTTGACCTTGAAGTGACTTGAGGGTTTCCAATCATGCCACCAGACCGGAAAACACAAGGAAATTGATGTCCGCCCATTGCCACCACGACCACGCCGACGATGCCAGCGCCGCCGACAGCCCGCGTTACCGCCGCATCCTCTGGATCGCGCTGGCCGTCAACTTCGCCATGTTTGTGATCGAGATCGGCGCCGGCTTCCAGTCGGGTTCGGTCTCGCTGCTGGCCGACGCCATCGATTTTTTCGGCGATGCCGCCAACTACGCGGTCACCCTCGCGGTCCTGTCCATGGGCCTGGTCTGGCGCGCCCGCGCCGCCCTGCTCAAGGCCGCCAGCATGCTGGGCTTCGGCGTGTTTGTGCTGGGCCGCGCGGCCTGGGTCGCGTTCCACGGCGGCACGCCCGAAGCCCTGACCATGGGCAGCATCGGCCTGCTGGCCCTGCTCGCCAATGTCGGCGTGGCGGCCCTGCTGTATGCCTGGCGCGAAGGCGACGCCAACATGCGCAGCGTCTGGCTGTGCTCGCGCAACGACGCCATCGGCAATGTCGCGGTGATGCTGGCCGCGCTCGGCGTATTCGGCACCGGCAGCGCCTGGCCCGACCTGGCCGTGGCCGTCGTCATGGCCGGGCTGGCCATCACCGGCGGCTATTCGGTCGCCAAACAAGCGCGGCAGGAATTGCGTGCATGACCAGCCTGTCGCCACCCCGACCCCATCCCTTGCGCGCTGCGCGGTCTTTCGCGGCTGTTAGCATGTCATCCGTGAAACGTCTTGTCTGTCACTTCCTGATTGTCTGGCTGGCGCTGCTGTCCGGCGGCGCCCATGCGCACGCGGCAGCCGATGCGGCGCAGGAAGTGGGCCACATCGCCGCCCACGCGGTCGAGGCGCAAGAGGCCGGTGCCGGGAACGCCGATACGCCCCTCGCAGCGCATGAGCACAACTGCGAGAACTGCAGCCTCAGCCATTGCGGCCACGGCCACGCCACCGGCCTGCTGGCCAGCACCGAGCTCAGGTTCAGCGACGCAGGCGTCGGCGCCCCCCTGCCGACGCCGGCTTCCTGGGCCAGCCGCGACCAACCCGACAGCATAGAACGCCCCAAATGGAGTTTCACCACGCCTGCCGTGGTGAACCTTTGAGCTGACGGGCCCTTAAACCCTTTCCTGCGCGCCCGCGCCGAGGTTCGCCGAAGTTGTTTTACTTCGGAGAACTGCCTTGCCTTTTCTTTTCCGCTCATGCCTGAGGCCATCCGCCCAGGCGCTGCTGGTGCTGGTGTCTGCGTTTGCAGCCGCCGCCGGCGCGCAAACCGCGCCGCCACCGCCTGTTCCTGAAACCGCCGCATCGGCACGCCAGCGCCCCAGTCTGCGCGAGGCCGTCGATGCCGCCTGGGCGCTGAGCCCGGCGGCCCGCAGCGCCGACAGCCGCCGCGCCGAGGTGCAGGCGCGCGAACGCGCCACGTCCTCCTGGATCAACGGTTCGCCCAGCGCCCTGCTGGCGCAGCGCAGCGACCGCTTCGGCAGCAACGGCGGCTTTCGTGAATACGAAGCAGAGCTGGAACTGCCCCTCTGGAGCCCGGGCGTGCGCGGCGCCAGCCAGCGCGAGCTGGCGGCGCAGCGGCTGGCCTTTGAGCCGCGGCAACTCATGGCGCGCCTGAAGCTCGCGGGCGAAGTGCGGGACTTGGCCGCCGGCCTGGCGCTGGCTGCCACCGAGCGCGAACTGGCCGCACGCAAACACAGCGAAGCGCTGGCGCTGGCCCAGGACGTGGAGCGCCGCGTCAAGGCCGGCGACAGCGCGCGCGTGGACGGCTTGCAGGCGCAGGCGCTGGTGCGGCAGGCCGATGCCGGCCGCGACCAGGCCGGGCTGGCCTGGTCGCGCCTGCTGAACCTGTGGCAGACCCTGACCGGCCTGCGGCAGGCGCCGGTGCTCGACGACGTGCTGCCGCCGGCCGATGCCGGCGTGCAGCCCGGCCATCCCGCCCTGGAGGCCGCCCGCACGCTGGTCCAGGCCGCGCAGGCCAGACTCGAATTCAGCGAAGCCGACCGGCGCGACCCCGTGGCCCTCGGCGTCGGCGTCACGCGGGAACGCGCGAGCTTCGGAGCGGCCGGTGAAAGCAGTCTGCGCGTGGCGATCAAAATCCCGTTCGGCACCGACAACCGCAACGCGCCGCGCATCGCTGCGGCGCGCGCCGAGCTCGATGCTGCGCAGGCCGAACTCGATGCCGCCCAGCGGCAGATCCAGGGCGATGTGGCCTCGGCCATCGCCGAACTGGATGCCGCCCGCCGCACCGAGGCCAGCATGGCCGAACGCGCGCGCCTGAGCAACGAAGTGCAAACCCTGATCGCCCGGTCCTGGCGCCTGGGCGAGTCCGACCTGCCGGCCCGGCTGCGCGCCGACGGCGAAAAATTTGAAGCCGATCTGTCGCTGGCGCGCGCCCGTGTGGGCCTGCAACGCGCCATCTCCCAATTGAACCAAGCCCTTGGACTGCTCCCATGAACCACTTTTACAGGCAAAAAAGTCCCCTATCCCTTGTGCGACAAGCGCAGGCAGCTCTTTTTTTGATAGCAATCACGGTGTTCGGCGCGGCCCGGGCCGCCGGCGACCATAGCCATGAAGCGCCCGCCGCCGTCGGCGGCACGGCGTCGCCGCGCCTGAGCAGCCACTCCGACCTGTTCGAACTCGTCGGCGTCGTCGAGAACGGCGACATGAAAATTTACCTGGACCGTTACGCCAGCAACGAGCCGGTCACCGACGCGAAGATAGACGTCGAGGCCGGTAGCGCCAAGGGCGCCGCCACCCCGCAACCCGACGGCAGCTACAGCTTCAAACATGAACTGCTGGCCCAGCCCGGCACGCTGCCGGTGAGTTTTGTCATCGCCGCAGGCAAGGACACCGACCTGCTGGCCGGCGACCTGGTGATCACCGACCCGCACGCCGAAGATGATCACGCGGGCGAGAACCGGCCCTGGCTGCGCTGGGCCGCCTACGCCGGTGCGGCATTGCTGCTGGCGGCATTGGCCGCTGCCGCATGGCGGCACCGCCGCCGCAAGGGACTGGCCGGCCTGATGGCCGCAGGCCTGATTGCCATCGGCGCGGCAATGCCCTGGGACGTACAAGCCGGCCCGGGCCACGACCACGGTGAAGAGTCCGCGCCAGCGGCAGGCGGCAACGCGCCCAGGCGACTGGCCGACGGCGGCGTGTTCCTGCCCAAGGCCAGCCAGCGGCAGCTCGGCGTTCGCACTGTTGTTGTTGAAGAAGCGTCCCTGCCCAGCACCATCGAGCTGACCGGCCGCGTGGTGCTGGACAGCAATGCCGGCGGCAAGGTCCAGCCGACACAGGCCGGGCGCATCGAAGTCGGCCCGCGCGGACTGCCGCAACTCGGCCAGGCCGTGCGCAAGGGAGAGGTGCTGGCCGTGGTGCGTGCCTCCACCAGCGCGATCGAGCGCGCCAACCAGCAGGCGCAAAGCGCCGAGCTCCATGCCAGCCTGGCGCTCGCCCGCCGGCGCGTGGAGCGGCTGCAGCAGCTCGAAGGCACGGTGCCGCAAAAAGACATCGAAGCGGCCCTGTCCGATGTGAGCAGCCTGCGCCAGCGCGCCGCCGCCGTGGCCGGCAGCGTGTCGGCAACCGAGGCGCTGGTGGCGCCGGTCTCGGGCGTGATTGCCGCCGCCAGCGTGGTTGCGGGCCAGGTGGTCGATGCGCGCGAGCTGCTGTTCGAAATTGTCGACCCCTCGCGCATGAGCGTGGAAGCCAGCGCCTTCGACGCCGCGCTGGCGGCCAACATCGCCTCGGCCAGCGCCAGTGCGGCGCCCGGCACCAGCGTGCCGCTGCAATTTGTCGGCGCCGGCAGCAGCCTGCGCGAAGGCGCGATCCCCCTGGTGTTCCGCACCGTGCCGGGGAAAACGACCTTGCCCCTGTCCATCAACCAGCCGGTGAAGGTCACTGTTCAGACCCGGAGCCAGGTCAAGGGTTTTGCCGTGCCCAGCGGCGCGGTGGTGAAAAACACCAGCAACCAGGACATGGTCTGGGTCCACACCGGCGCCGAGCAGTTCGCCCCGCGCACCGTGCGCCTGGTGCCGCTGGACGGCAGCACCGCTGCGATCGTCGATGGCCTGCAGGCCGGTGACCGGGTGGTGACACAGGGCGCGGCCCTGGTCAACCAGGTTCGCTGAGAACAGGCCACACACCATGTTTGAAAAACTCATTCATGCCTCGCTGGCCAACCGCCTGCTGGTGGTGCTGCTGTCGGTGCTGCTGCTGCTGGCCGGTGCCCTGACGCTGGTGAAGATGCCGGTGGACGTGTTTCCCGACCTGAACAAACCGACCGTCACGCTGCAGGCCGAAGCCGGCGGCATGGCGCCCGAGGAAGTCGAGCAGCTGATCACCGCGCCGCTGGAAATCGCCATGGGCGGCATCCCGGGTGTGGAAAGCATCCGCTCGATCTCCAGCGTGGGCCTGTCCTTCGTCTACGTCACCTTCGACTGGAAGACCGACATCTACCGCGCCCGCCAGATGGTGGGTGAGCGCCTGCAACTGGCGCGCGAACAGTTGCCACAGGGTGTGGAGCATGTCGGCATGGGGCCGATCAGCTCGGTGATGGGCGAGATTTTGCTGCTGGCGCTGCCGATAGACACCCGCAAGATCAGCCCGATGGCGGTGCGCGAATACGCCGACTTCGTGATGCGCCCGCGCCTGCTGACCTTGCCGGGCGTGGCCCAGGTGGTGCCGATAGGCGGCGAGGTGCGGCAGTACCAGGTGCAGCCCGACACCGCGCTGATGGCCGCGCTCAGGGTCGACCTGGAAAACATCGAAGCCGCGCTCAAGGGTTTCTCGGGCAACTCCAGCGGCGGTTTTCTGGAGCTCAATTCGCGCGAGTACCTGATCCGCAACATCGGCCGCACCACACGGCTGCAGGACCTCGAGCGCCTGCCCGTGGCCTTCCAGAACGGCAGGCCCATCCAGCTGGCCCAGGCCGCCAAAGTCAGCTTTGCGCCGGCCATCAAGCGCGGCGATGCCGGCCTCAACGGCCAGCCGGCCGTGATCCTGGGCATCCAGAAACAGCCCGACGCCGACACCATCAAGCTCACGGAAAAAGTCGAAGCCGCGATAGCGGAGCTCAAAACCGGCATGCCGCCCGGCATGGGCGAGCCCAAGGTCACCATGCGCCAGGCGACTTTTATCGAAACCTCGGTGGCCACCTTGCGCGGCAAGCTGCTGGCCGCATCCGCCGTGGTGGCGGTGGTGCTGTATTTCTTTCTGCTCAATATCCGCACCACGCTGATTTCGCTGACGGCGATTCCGGTGTCGGTGATGATCACGGTGCTGGTGTTCCGCTACTTCGACCTGTCGATCAACACCATGACGCTGGGGGGCCTGACGATTGCCATCGGCGAGCTCGTGGACGATGCGGTGGTCGGCGTCGAGAACGTGCTACGCCGGCTCAAAATGAACCGCGCCGCGCCCGACGCCCAGCGCATGGGCCCGCTGCAACTGATCGCCAGGGCCACGCTGGAAGTGCGCTCCGGCATCCTGATCGCCACGGTGATCATCGTGCTGGTGCTGCTGCCGCTGTTTTTCCTGCCCGGCATCGAGGGCCGGCTGATGCAGCCGCTGGCGATTGCCTACATCGTCTCGCTGCTGGCGTCCATGGTGGTGTCGGTCACGCTGACGCCGGTGATGTCCTACTACCTGCTGCCGCGCATCAAGGGCCTGGCACATGGGGATACCAAAGTTCAGACCTGGGTCAAGACGCGTTACGCCTCTGCCCTGAGCAAGGTGCTGCAGGCCCCGCGCGCCTGGGTGCTGGCCGGCGCAGCAGCGGCGGTGCTGGCGATGGCGGCTGTGCCGTTTTTTCCAACGACCTTTTTGCCGCCTTTCAACGAAGGTGTGGCGCTGGTCGGCCTGCGCCTGAACCCCGGCACCACGCTGACCGAGTCGGCCCGCATCGGCAGCATTGCCGAGAAGGCGCTGGCCGCTGTGCCCGAGGTCGAGCATGTCGGACGCCGCTCGGGCCGCGCCGAGCTCGATGAACACGCCGAGGGCGTGCACGTCTCGGAACTCGACATCAAGCTCAGGCGCAGCGACCGCAGCGTGGAAGCCGTTTACGCCGACATCCGCAGCCGCATCGCCACCCTGCCGGCGGCCATAGCCATCGGCCAGCCGATCAGCCACCGCATCGACCACATGCTCTCGGGCGTGCGTTCGCAGATCGCGATCAAGATCTTCGGCGACGACCTCGACACCCTGCGTACGCAGGCCGAGGCGCTGCGCCAGCAGTTGGCCCGCATCGAAGGTGTGGTCGATCTCGAAGTCGAAAAACAGGTGCTGACGCCGCAGATCCGCATCCAGGTCGACTATGACCGCGCGCTCGGCCTGGGCCTGCCGCCGGCCAAACTGCTGCAGGAGCTGCAGGTGCTGATCGATGGCGAAAAAGTCACGCAGATCGTCGAAGGCAGCCGCCGCTTCAACCTGGTGCTGCGCCTGCCCGAGGCTTCGCGCGGCATCGAGGGCCTGCGCAACCTGATGATAGACACACCGGGCGGGCGCGTGCCGCTGAGCCAGCTCGCGAGCGTCGAGGAAGGCGACGGCCCGAACCAGGTCAGCCGTGACGACGGGCGCCGCCGCATCGTGCTGTCGGCCAACACCCAGGGCCGGGCCCTGAGCGAGGTGGTGGCCGACATGCGCTCGGCGATCGCGGCCACCACGCTGCCCGAAGCCTATTTCATCACCCTGGGCGGGCAGTTCCAGGCGCAGGAAGAAGCCTCGCGCCTGATCGGGCTGCTCTCGCTGGGCTCGGTGGCGATGATCTTTTTGATCCTGTACTCGCGTTACCGCTCCGGCGTGCTGGCCGCCATCATCATGGCCAACATCCCGCTGGCGCTGGTCGGCGCGGTGATCGGCCTGTGGCTGTCGGGCCAGCCGCTGTCGGTGGCGGCGCTGGTGGGCTTCATCACGCTGGCAGGCATTGCGATCCGCAACGGCATCCTGAAGGTGTCGCATTACATCAACCTGTGCGCCTTTGAAGGCGAGGATTTCGGCAGTGCCATGCTGCTGCGCGGCTCGCAGGAGCGGCTCACGCCGGTGCTGATGACCGCGCTGGTGGCGGCGCTGGCGCTGGCGCCGCTGCTGTTCGAGGCCGACATGCCGGGCACCGAGATCCTGCACCCGGTCGCGGTGGTGATTTTCTCGGGCCTGATCAGCTCGACGCTGATGGACTCGTTTTTGACACCGGCCATGGTCGCACTGTTCGGCCGCCAGCCGATAGCAGCGCTGGTGGCCGAATCCGGCACCGAATCGTTCTGATTTTTTTGTTTCCCAAACCTCACTGAAAAGGTATTGCCATGACATTCAAGCCATTCTTGCTCGCCACCTGCTTCGCTTTGTGCAGCACGGCCGCCCTCGCTGCAGGCGATCACGGCCACGATCCGAAATTCGGCGGCGTGGTGGTCGAAACCAAAGCCGGCGATTTCGAGATCGTCGCCAGACCCGAAACCCTGCAGATCTACATCAGCGATCACGGCAAGGCGGTCAAGCTCGAAGGCGCCAAGGCAAAAGTCACCCTGCTCAACGGCACGGAAAAATCTGAGGCCGAACTGGCGCCGGCCGGCGACAGGCTCGAAGCCAAAGGCGCGTTCAAGGTCACCAAAGGCACCAAAGGCATTGCCGTGGTGACGCTGGCCGGCAAGCCGCCGGCCACGGCGCGCTTTCAGCTGAAGTAAGCCGGCGGCAAGGCGCGGGAACGGAACTTTCAAGGCCCGGCTTTATCATTCATGCCATGCGCCACCTGGTCCTTGCCCTTTTGATCGCCCTGCTGCCGATACGCGGCTGGGTCGGCGACGTGATGGCGACGGACATGGCCTCCGGCCGCGCTGCGCAGCTGGTCCCTGCGTCTGACAAGATGGAGGCACACGCCCAGGGGACGGAAGCTCAACACCCTGCGGGCCATGGATCGCCGTCCGCGGCGCCGGTACCGGACTGCCACGGCCATGGCGCGGGCACCAGCAGCCCCGGGGCTGACACGCAGGGCGAGTCCTTCACGGCCTGCCAGGCCTGCCAGGCCTGCCACAGCGTCGCCTTGTCACCCTTGACGCTGTCCATCGCCGCCGCGATGGCGCTGACCGCCTTGCCGCGCGCGCCGGCTGCCCGTTT
>CALRTF020000021.1:0-28443 GCA_943370985.1 Paenacidovorax caeni | reverse complement strand
GGCTGTGGCTAGTGTTGTGGGGGGCCGCTTTTGTGCTCAAAGACGATGAGGAGATCCGCATTGACCTGCTCACTTCGCGCGCGAGCTACCGCACGCGCCGGCTCATCAGCGGCTTCGTTGCGCTGGCCATCATCGTGCTGTTTGGCATGTCGCTGCCCGGCGCGTGGAGTTATGTCACCTTCATGAAGGTCGAGAAGAGTTCCTACCTCGGTGTCCGCATGGACATCACCTATTCCATCTACATTGTTTTTGTCGTGGCGGTCATCCTGCGCGCCGTGCGCCAGCTGGTGCGCGGGCCCGCCCAGGTCAGCGACACGCCGTCATCCGCGTCTGCCCTATGAATTTCACGAGTCCGTTTTCGCTGGCGCTGGTCGCCATCGTCGCCCTGAGCCTGCTGGGCGCGCCCATCGGCCTGTCCATGATTGCCGGCTCCGTGCTTTATCTGTACATGAAGGGCATGGATGTCGGCGCCGCTGCCGAGCAACTGCTCAACGGCACCTACTCCAGCTTTCTGCTGCTGGCCATCCCGCTGTTCATCCTGGCTGCCACTTTCATGAGCACGGGCAGCGTGATGGACCGGCTGCTGCGCTTTTGCAACGCCATCGTCGGCCGTTTTCCCGGCGGGCTGGCCCAGGTGAATGTGCTGCAAAGCGTGATTTTCGCCAGCATGTCGGGTTCGGCCCTGGCCGACGCCGCCGGCTCGGGCAAGATCATGCAGACCATGATGACGCGGGGCGGCAAGTACACGCCGCCTTTTGCCGCAGCGCTGAGCGCGGTGTCGTCGGTGATCGGGCCCATTCTTCCTCCCTCGATACCGATGGTGCTGTACGCGCTGGTGTCGGGCACCTCCATCGGCTACCTGTTCATCGGCGGGGTGCTGCCCGGCCTGCTGCTGGGGGTGGTGCAGATGGTGCTGATCTACTTCCAGGCCAGGCGGCGCGGCTTTCCGGTGGAGGACAGGGTGCCGCTGCGCGACATGCCACGCATCACGAAGGAAGCCTTTCCGGCCCTCATGCTGCCGGTGATCCTGCTCGGCTGCCTGTACAGCGGCATCACCACGCCCACCGAGGCCGCGGGGGTGGCCGCGGCCTACGCGCTGCTGATCTCCGCGGGCCTGTACCGCAGCCTGGGCTGGGGTGACATCTACGACTCGCTGCTGTCCAGCGCGAAGATGAGCATCTCCATCGGCATGCTGATCGCCGGCGCGCTGGTGTTCAACTACGTGATCACCTCGGAGAACATCCCCACGCACCTGAGCGGCCTGCTCAAGGGCATGGAGATGACACCCATGGTCTTCCTGCTGCTGGTCAATGCCATCCTGCTGGTGCTGGGCGCCTTCCTCGAGGGCTCGACCATCATCCTGATCATCCTGCCCGTGCTGCTCCCCACTGCGGTGTCGCTGGGCATAGACCCGGTGCACTTCGGCGTCATGGCAGTGCTGAACATCATGATCGGCCTGGTGACGCCGCCTTATGGCCTGCTGCTGTTCATGATGATGAAGATCGCCAACGTCTCCTACTCCGCACTGATGGCCGAGGTCTGGCCTTACCTGCTCGTGATGCTGGGCGCGCTGGGGCTGGTCACTTTCTGGCCGGGCATGGTGCTGTGGCTGCCGCGGCTCGCGGGCTACACCGGATGACGCCTGCTGCAGTCAAGCTGCTGGTGGGCCTGATAGGCGCCGGCATCCAGCGCTCGCTGACGCCGGCCATGCAGGAGGAAGAAGCTCGGCATCACGGCCTGCGCCTGCATTACCAGCTGATTGACCTCGACCTGAACGCTGGCGCTGTGCAGCAGCTGCCTGCGCTGCTGGCATCGGCACGCATCATGGGGTTTGCCGGGCTCAACATCACCTACCCCTGCAAGCAGGCCGTGCTGCCGCTGCTGGACGCCTTGTCGCCCGAGGCCGAGGCCATGGGCGCAGTCAACACCGTGGTGATACACGATGGCCGGATGGTGGGCCACAACACCGACGGCTCGGGCTGGGCCTGGGGACTGCAACGCACGCTTCCGCAGGCCGACCTGGCGTGTGTGGTGCTGCTGGGTGCGGGAGGCGCCGGATCGGCCATCGCGGACGCATTGCTTCGTCTGGGGGCCGGCCACCTGCGCGTGGTGGACACCGACCTGGCGCGCGCAACCGCGCTCGCCGAGGCACTGAACACCCGCTTCGGCGGCCGCGTTAGCGCGCACCGCGATGCCGCCGAAGCCCTGGACGGCGCGACCGGACTGGTCCACGCCACGCCCACCGGCATGGACAAGCTGCCCGGCATGCCGATTCCGGCTGCGCTGCTGCGGCCTTCGCTGTGGGTGTCGGAGATTGTTTATTTTCCTCTGGTCACCGGCTTGCTGCAGGCGGCGCGGGCGGCTGGCTGCGCCACCATGGACGGCGGCGCCATGGCCGTGGGACAAGCGGTCGGCGCGTTCGAACTGTTCACCGGATTAAAAGCCGACACGGAGCGCATGGGTCGCCATTTCCGGCAATTGGTGACAACGCCTGCGCGAGAAGCCCGGACGGATTGATGACCGATGCCGGGAAGACAGAATAGGGAACCCGCACGGCGCACGAAGGACTGCGCGCGCTGTGCGGTTTTTTGGTGAACGCGCACAGCGCTCAAGTGAGGCCGTGCGGCTGCACAAGTCAGGAAACCTGCTCCCCCGGTCATTGTGGAATGGCTGACCGTCGCGGCATGATCGCCGCATGTGAGCAAGGTCCGCCGAATCTCAAAAGTTCAGTTCTTTCTCGATGTCCTGCATCTTGCGCCGCGCAATCGCGAGATTGGATTTCGCCTTGTCGAGCACGAAGTAGATGAAAACACCTTCCTTGCGTGACAGCGGGCGCAGCAGATGGTATTGCTTGCCGAGCGTGATCAGGATGTCTTCGACCACATCGTTAAGGCCCAGCGAGCGCATGGTCTTGAGCTTGGCGCGCATGACTTCGGTGTTGCCGGCCGCTGCCACCTCGAGGTCCAGGCCGGTGCCGGCGGAGCCCAGCATCATCCCGCTGGAGGAGTCCACGACGGCAGCACATTGCGCCCCGTCCAAAGTCAGCAATTCGTCGAGAGATTGTTTGATGGTTGTCATTTGTTCTATACCCTTGCGCGCATGCTGAGAGAGGGATCCGGGAAAGGCATGCGCGCCAGCTTCCCCGTCTCCATGGATTCATCGCTGGCTGACCATCAGGCCGAGCTGGCTGACCCTGCGATACCAGGCGCCCAGGTCCAGTTGCATGCGCCCGGACAGGGTCGCCATCACGATGCCGTTGCCGCACGGCATCAGGCTCAGCACACCGTCCTGGTGGATCATCGAAATCGCCTGAAGCGGTCCCAGGCTGGCAAAGGGGGTACCGTTGCGTCCGTGCATTCGCCAGTAGTCGCTTGCCGCCTCGGCGATGGCGTCGATCCGGGGATGCTCGCCGGCAGACAGGTACACCATGCCCGTGGCCGAATCGACCAGCGCGCAGGCTTCGACACCCGGCGTCAAAGCCATGCTCGCCAGTTCAGCCGAAATGTGCCCGGTGTTCACACGCTTTCCAGTGCCTTGACGCACTGGACCGAACGGTAGGCGATCTGCCCGAGGATGGCGTGCTCGTTGCCAATGACATTGAGCACCAGACTGACGTCCGCGCGGTCAACGGCGCTGAGGACCGCAAGGCCGGCGTCCGTGTTGATCGTGACACTCCGACTGCGCCCCAGGCGGGCCTCCTGTGACACCACCGTGCCGATGGCGGAGATCGAACTCGCCAGGGCCGCGACCCGCTCAGGGTCGATGCCCTGTGTCACCGCGCTGGCGATATCGAAGCCGTCTGTCGTGGCAATCACCACCGCTACAACGCCCGCCACATCTTCGAGAATGCGCTGGGCATGAAACTCGGCCGCACTGCGGACCTTGTCGCTCACCATGGTCATTTTTCGTTCCCTGTTGTTGAGGATTCCATCTGGGACAGCAATGTGTCGATGAGCAAGGCGACGTCTTCACGCCGGCGCACATCCACGGCCAGTACCGGCAGCACCAGAGCGTGTTGTTCCAGCCGTGCCGCAAAGGCATCCACATCAGGTTGGGGATGCGTGAGCATTCTTCCCACGCCCACGGTGCAGGCCGTGTGGGCCAGCACGTCGGCAAAACCCTTCACATAGGTGTCCAGGTCGGCCAGGGGATCGGGCCTGGAGTTGTCGACCAGGATGATGATGCCCAGTGCGTTCTGCGCAAGGATGCGCCACATGAAGTCAAAGCGAGCCTGGCCGGGTGTGCCGAACAATCGCAACCTGTCGCCGGTGTCCAGGGTCAGCTGCCCGAAATCGAGGCCGACCGTGGTTGTGGCCTTGGCCAGCGACGCGTCGTTGTTGGCCACATCGGTGACGACCGGCGGTGTCTCGCTGACAGACGCAATGGCCGTGGTCTTGCCAGCGCCCATCGTGCCGGTGAAAAGAATCTTGTATTCCTTCATTCGGCACTCCGGTTGTTCAGGCCCAGGCCGAGGCGGCGCCGGATGCTGTTGAGCAATCCCTGCGCCCCACGATTTTCTGCCGTGCCAGGGCGGCTGACTGCCGTCTTTTTGACGGGTGCTTCCCCGGTTTCCCAGCTCAGCAAATCCTGACGGTCCAGTTCCAGCATGAAGCCATTGCACTCGGCTTCGGAACACCCTGCCACCGAACTCAGTTCATGCGCCGAGCGCGCCTGCCGCGACAGCAGGGTCGCCAGCTGGATGCGTTCACGGCTGGATCCCAGAAACTTCGACGGCGGCCAGCGCTTCAGGCGGCCACGCCGATGGGTGGATGCCTCAGTGGCTTCCTGCGGGTGAGCCGGACCCGGCTCCGTTTGCAGGCCCGGCCCAACACGCCTGAGCAATTGAACAAAATCCTCCGCCCTGAAGGGGCGCTCCAGGCATTCGCCAGCGGCTTGTTGCCCGCGCCGAACGACAGGCACAACGAGATGTGCTTGCGAGCCGCTGGAACGGCGTTCAGACGTCACGGCAAGCGTGCTCAACAGCACATGGCAGGGCCCGACTTCGGTCAGGATCCAGTCATTCGCCAGCTGGCTGCTGAGCTTCAGAATGGTGCGTAGCAAATTGACTTCCGCAGAAGACAAACCCTCGACGCCGACGATCATGGGGGAAGTACTTTTCAACGTGGAATGTGGAGAGGGGCGGGAATGGACACGGCACAAACAGGACCCGTGGCTCCTGCAGATGTCCGCCGGGCAGCGCAAGGTCCCTCACGGCGATCGCCTGATGATTTGCTGCGCTTGCCCCGGCGAGCCGCCTGCCTGAAGCCGGCCAGGCTGCCGGTTGCCGTCTGCTCAGGATGTTTCTGAAACTGCCTTCGTCCTGAGTTTTCGCGTCATGACTGACAAGGCGGCACGCATTTTTTCGAGAGACCTTGCCAGCGGCTCAAACTCCGCGGTTCCCTCTGCCGAGAAGGGTTTATCCATGTCTCCCCGCGCGACCAGTTCTGCCACCTTGGCCAGGGCGACAATCGGCCGCGCCACGGCGCGCGGCAAGACCACGGCCAGATAGATGGCGATGGCAATGCCTGCCAGCACCGTCGCCATGATGACTCCCAGCAGGCGTTTGTAGCTGGCAGTCGTGTTCTGGGCCAGGTTAAGTGTTGCCTCGGTCTTGAGCTTGCCGAGCGTGGCCACACCGCTGATCAGTTCCGCCCCGAATCGGTCCTTGCCCGCCTTGATCATGTCATTGGCCTGATCCGGGGAGGGCAAGGTCGGCGCCTCTGCCTGCGGACCCGTAGACGTGCCAGGCCTGGAAGAGGCAGCACTCGCTGGAAATGCTGCGATATCGGCTTGCACACGTTTGACCTCGCCAAAAATTCTCTGCATTTCGGACGTGTAGTACATGTGCGCCGCCCGCCACCGGGTGATTTCCGCCAATTCGGCGTTGCTGTAGGCCTTGTCGGCGTTGGCCAGCAGTGCGTCCAGCAATTTGCTGATCCGCAAGGAAATCCCTTCGAATTCCTTGATATAACCATTGCGCTTTTCTTCGTTCCGCACGTAAACGAAGTATTCCTTTTCGTAGCGCCGTATTTGTTGTGCCAGCGTGCTGAGCTCGGTGAGCTGGGCGCTGGTCAAGGTGTTGCGGCGAATTTCGTCGGCGGTGTCCTTGCTCTGGATGTTGACGAATCCCGTGACGGTGACGGCCTGAATCAAAAAAAATGCAATCAGCAGGGCCATGCTGAAGATCAATCGTCTGCGGATGGATTTCACGGGTTTTCTCCTGGTAGGGGTGAATGGTCGGACAGCGCTTTGCGCACGGCCCTGAGAATCGGGTCGGCCGGGACACCCGGTGGAATTTCCCTGCGCAAGGCCGACTCGAACGCCATCAGAAAATGGCTCTGGTCAAACGCCTGGGACGGGGGAACAGCCTGCAGGATGTCGGCCAGAACAAATTCGGCGGCCATGCCGAAGTGCTCTTCCAGGACGGGAAGCAGGCGGCTTTGAAGCGTCGGGCTGCTCATGTCAGCGGCCACCCGCAGAACAGGCTGTCCCTGCAGGAAAAGGCGGATGGGCTGGCTGCTGTGGGAAGCCGGTGTGCCCGGCATCAGAAAAAGGGTTCATAGGGTTGCGTTTTATGGACGGCAGGCTGTCTACCAGAGACCTCCCGGCATACGCCACAAAGGGCACCATCAGTGCGAAAAACATCCAAATCACCAGTCGCTGTCATATGTTTCAAAATGAAACAGCGAGATTGTTGAGCTAGATCAAAAACGGGTAAGTAACTTTTATTACATTTGATTAAAAATAAAATTTGCCGTTGTTCTGGGTTCGAACTCACCGAACACGGTTCCACCCGCCATGACCCCATCTCCTGCCTCAGCCACCGATTCCCTTGTGATGGACAGCCCTTCAGAATTCGGACAATTCCTGCGTTCACACCCCCGGTTTGCTGGCCTGTCCATCAACAGCGTCCTGGGTTTGCAAAAGGCCGCACGCCGGGTGGTGGCGAACAAGGGGAGTTACATCCAGCATGTCGGCAGCGATGCAGGGGGCGTCTTCCTGCTGACGCAAGGCGTCGTTGAGGCTGTCACTGTTCTGCGTACAGGCGAGGAGCATTTGCTCGCACTTCTGCATCCGGGTGCCCTGCTGGGTATCACGGCCGCATTTGTTCCCGATCGGGCCATGCGCCGGCAAAACTGGCTGGCGCACAGCGACGCGGTACTGTGGCGCATACCGATTCCCGATTTCAGGCAATGTGTTGCGTCTGACCCCGGCATGAGCGAGATGGTGCTGTCGGCCCTGTCGGCTCGCATCCAGTGGCTGACGGACGAGGTGGCCGCGGCCGCCGTGTTACCCGCCGAGTGCAAGGTGATCCGCTGCCTGCTGGGGGTCGGCGAACCCCCGGAGCCCCAATTGCACCGCGGCACCGCTCCGCTCCTGGTGACGCACAGCAAATTGGCGCTGATGCTCGGACTCACCCGCCAAAGCGTCGCAAAAGTCCTGCGCGATCTCGAGGCGAGGGGGCTGGTGCAGACCGAACGCTACCGGGTCAAGGTCTTGTCGGCCACTGCGTTGCGGGCCTACGGCCTGGAGCGCGGAGCCGCCAGGGTAGCAGCCGCCGCCCCATCACCCGCAAGGCATTCCCCAGCGTCAAGTCCACAAGCTGCTTGACGCCCAGGCGCTGCCACTTGCTGAAAAAACTCCCATCGCGACAATGAACACCCGGAATCAGCCGGGCCTTACCCATGGGTCGCCGGGCAGCGGCATTGCCGCCGGCAGTCAAGCGGTCACACCAGCGCGGGCAACTTCTCCAGCAGCTTGTCCAGCGTGATCGGGTACTCACGCACGCGCGCGCCGGTAGCGTTGTAGATGGCATTGGCCAACGCTGCGCCGATGCCGCACATGCCGAGCTCGCCCACGCCCTTGGCTTTCATCGGCGACGACATCGGGTCGGTCTCGTCCAGGAAAATCACGTCCTGGTGCGGGATGTCGGCATGCACCGGCACCTCATAACCGGCCAGGTCGTGGTGGACAAAAAACCCATGGCGCTTGTCTACCGCGAGCTCTTCCATCAGCGCCGCGCCGACCCCCATGGTCATGGCGCCTATCACCTGGCTGCGGGCGCTCTTGGGGTTCAGGATACGGCCGGCGGCGCAGACCGCCAGCATGCGCCTCACGCGAATTTCACCGGTGAAGGCATCCACGCCGACTTCGACAAAATGCGCGCCGAAGGTCGATTGCTGGAATTTTTTGCCGAGGTCGCCGAACTCGATGCTGTCCTCGGCCATCAGTCCCCTGGCGCCGGCGGCCTCGGCCAGCGACACGCTGCGGCCAGCGCCGCTGACCTGTCCGTCCGAAAACGCCGCCTCACCCGTCATGCCCAGCTTCTTCGCCACTGCCGCGCGCAGCTTCATGCAGGCCGCGTAGACACCGGCCGTCGAACTGTTGGCACCCCACTGGCCGCCGGATCCGGCGGACACGGGAAAGGCAGAATCCCCGAGCCGAACAAACACTTTCTGCAAGGGCACGCCCATGACTTCGGCGGCGGTCTGGGCAATGACGGTGTAGCTGCCGGTGCCGATATCGGTCATGTCGGTCTCGACGGTCACGAGGCCGGTGTTGTCCAGCCGCACGCGCGCGCCGGATTTCATGGTGATGTTGTTGCGGAAGGCCGCGGCCACGCCCATGCCGACCAGCCAGCGCCCGTCGCGCACCTGCGCAGGCCGCGCATTGCGCTGCTTCCACCCAAAGGTTTCGGCACCGGTCTGCAGGCACTTGACCAGCTGGCGTTGTGAAAACGGACGCTCAGGTTTTTCGGGATCGACCTGGGTGTCGTTGAGCACGCGAAAGTGAATCGGGTCGATGCCCAGCTTCTCCGCCATCTCGTCCATCGCGATCTCCAGCGCCATCATGCCGGGCGCCTCGCCGGGCGCGCGCATGGCATTGCCCTCGGGCAGGTCCAGCACAGCCAGGCGCGTGGCGGTCATGCGGTTGGCGCCGGCATAGAGCAAGCGGGTCTGGTTGACCGCTGTTTCGGGCCCGCCGCCGGGCAGGTCGCCGGACCAGCCTTCGTGCGCGATGGCCGTGATCCTGCCGTCGCGGTTGGCACCCAGGCGGATGCGCTGGATCGTGGCTGGCCGGTGGGTGGTGTTGTTGGCGATCAGCGGACGCTGCAGCGCCACCTTGACCGGTCGCCGCGCAGCGCGTGCACCGAGCGCGGCGAGCACCGCATCGGCGCGCACAAACAGCTTGCCGCCGAAGCCGCCGCCGATGAAGGGTGACACCAGCCGGACGTTGGCCTTGGGAATTCCCAGGGTGCTGGCCACGTCGCCCACACCCCAGGCAATCATCTGGTTCGAGGTCCAGAGGGTCAGCTTGTTGCCGGTCCAGGCCGCGGTCGAGGCATGCGGCTCCATCATGGCGTGCGACTGGTCCGGGGTGGTGTAGCTGGCATCCAGCTGGACCGGCGCCGCTGCAAAGGCGGCTGCAAAATCGCCCACCCTGGTTTCAGACGGGCCCTGGTCCGACGGTTTGGCCATGGGAGCGCCGTCCTTTTCCGCCGCGAGGTCGAACTTGCCCGGCGTGCGTTCGTAGTCGATGACCACCAGCTTCGCCGCATCACGCGCCTGCTCGAAAGTATCGGCCACCACCAGCGCAACGGCCTGGTGGTAGTGATCGATGGCCGGCCCGCCCAGCAGTTTGGCGGTGTTCATCTTGCCCTTGCCGAGCTTGCCGGCATTGCGCGCGGTCACGATGGCCAGCACACCCGGCGCGGCGCGGGCGGCACGCAGGTCCATGGCGGCGATACGCCCCTTGGCGATGCCGGCACCGATCACATGGCCGTAGGCCGCATCCGGCGCCGCGTCATGGCGTTCATAGGCGTAGGGCGCGCCGCCCGTGGTCTTGAGCGGGCCGTCGATGCGGTCGGTGGGTTTGCCGATCACCTTGAGCTGGTCAATCGGGTTGGTGGTGGCAGGCGTATCAAATTTCATGCTCAGGTCCTTGCTTGTGCCATCACTGCAGCAAGCGTGCGCTCGACCAGCGGCAGTTTGAAGGCGTTGTGTTCGGTGGGCGCGGCGCCGGCCAGCAGCACCTTCGTGACGGCTTTGGCGCCTTGCGGCATCGCGCTGTCGGCAGCTTCAACGCGCCAGGGTTTGTGGGCGACGCCGCCGAGCGCGACCCGGCCGCTGCCGTCCTTCTGCACAATGGCCGCCACCGACACCAGTGCAAACGCATAGGAAGCGCGGTCCCGAACCTTGCGGTAGATGTGGGTGCCGCCCACCGGCGGGGGCAGCGTGACCGCAGTGATCAGTTCACCCGGCTCCAGCACCGTGTCGACATGCGGGGTGGTCCCCGGCAGGCGGTGAAAATCGGCGATCGGGATCACCCGGGCGCGCCCGTCGCCGCGCACGGTTTCGACACTGGCGTCGAGCACGCGCATGGCCACGGCCATGTCGCTCGGGTGGGTGGCAATACAGGCCGAACTCGCGCCCACCACGGCGTGCTGGCGCGTGATCCCGCCGATGGCGCTGCAGCCGGCACCGGGCTGGCGCTTGTTGCAGGGCTGGTCGGTGTCGTAGAAATAGGCGCAACGTGTGCGTTGCAGCAGATTGCCGGCGGTGGTCGCCTTGTTGCGCAACTGGCCCGACGCGCCGGACAGCAGCGCGCGCGACAACACGCCGTAGTCGCGCCGCACACGTTCGTCGGAGGCGAGTTCGGTGTTGCGCACCATGGCGCCTAGCCGCAGCCCGCCTTCGGCGGTGGGTTCTATGCTGTCGAGCTTCAGGCCGTTCACGTCCACCAGGTGCGACGGCGTCTCGATCTGCAGCTTCATCAGGTCCAGCAGGTTGGTGCCGCCCGCGATGAAGCGTGCGCCGGGATGGCGCGCGACAGCGGCCGCAGCCTGCGCCGGCGTCAACACGCGTTCGTACGTAAAGGCTTTCATGCCCGGCCTCCGGCGACTTCGGTGATCGCATCGGCGATGTTCGAGTAGGCGCCGCAGCGGCAGATGTTGCCGCTCATGCGCTCCCGCAGTTCGTCGGGCGACAGCAGCGGCCGCTGCGTGAGATCGGCGCTGACATGGCTGGGAACGCCGCGGCGGATCTCGTCGAGCATGCCGACGGCCGAGCAGATCTGGCCGGGCGTGCAGTAGCCGCACTGGTAACCGTCGTGTTTGACAAAAGCGGCCTGCATCGGATGCATGCGCTGCAGGCTGCCCAGCCCCTCGATGGTGGTGACTTTGGCGCCTTCGTGCATGACGGCCAGGGTCAGGCAGGCATTGATGCGAAGCCCGTCCACGATGACGGTACAGGCGCCGCACTGGCCGTGGTCGCAGCCTTTTTTGGTGCCGGTCAGGTGCAGGTCCTCGCGCAGCGCGTCGAGCAGGGTGGTGCGGGTGTCGAGTTCCAGCGTCCTGGCCTGGCCGTTGACCTCGAACGACACCCGGGTAGCGGGAGCGGATGCCGACGCGCCGGGCGCCCCGGGCGCTGTCTGGGCATACGACGGGGCGCTTGCCGCCGCGGCAGCGCCTGAAGCGGCGCTGGCAATCAACAAGTCACGTCGCGAAATCGTGAGGCTGTCGCTGGTTTGCATGGTGTGTTCCTGTCATGGTGGGTTCTGCTTGCCGCGCACGGCGCTGCCAGCTGCTGCGGATAAACGCCAGCTTGAACGCAGGAATCAGGGGGTGTTGTAGGCCAATGGCCTGAGCTGTGACCGGTGCAAACCTGTCAGTTCGGCAAGCGCGGCGAGCCGGGCCGAAGGCATCCGGCGCTGCGGGCGAAGGAGGCCCGGGCCAACCCCGAACTGCTATCAAAAGCGTAGCTGGCTACGCAGATCGGGCAAGGGCTGGAGGCCTGTTTTGCCCGCAACCCTGGAGCGGGGGCGGCACCGGCAACTCAGTGGTGGTGGCCGTGTTCGCCATGCACATGGCGGTGCGCAATTTCCTCGGGGCTGGCGGCCCGCACATCGGTCACCGCCAGGGAAAAGCGCAGCGCCTTGCCGGCCAGCGGATGGTTGCCGTCGAGCAGCACCGTGTCGCCCTTGATTTTCACCACCGTGAACACAATGGTCTTGCCGTCCTCGCCGCGGCCTTCGAGCTGGCCGCCGATCTTGACGCCGGGCGGGAACTGCTTTTTGGAAATGGTCTGGACCAGGCTTTCATCACGCAGGCCGAAAGCGTCCTCGGGCTGCAGCTCCAGCGTGGTCTGGTAGCCGGTGGTCTTGCCATCGAGGGCCTCCTCGATTTTCGGCAGCGTGTTGCCGTAGCCGCCATGCAGGTAAACCATGGGGGTCTTGCTGTCCTCGATGAGTTTGCCCTGCAGGTCGGCGACCTTGAAACGCAGGCTGACGGCGGTGTCTTTGGCGATGTTCATGGATTGTTCAGAAAAAGTGGGTCGGTAAGGCGGTGTGCCCCATTTTCGCCCAAAGACGGGAAGCCCGCCTACGGCAGGGGCCGGCGGCAAATCGTATGCTGATCGGGTTTTTTGTTCACCCCGCACACTCCCATGAAATCTTCCGCTTGCCATCCGCCCACGCTGGCCGCCGTTATTGCGCTGGCATGTGCCACGGGCAGCCCCGTGGCGCAGACCCTGGCACCTGTCACCGTGAGCGCAACGCGCACCGAGCTGCCGCCCTTCGAGGTGCCTGCATCGGTCGACGTGATCGACGGCGAACGCATTCGCGGCGATGGCCGGGCGCAGCTCAACCTGTCTGAAAGCCTCTTACTGCTGCCCGGGCTGCTGGCGCGCGACCGGCAAAACCAGGCGCAGGACCTGCAGCTGTCGGTGCGCGGCTTCGGCGCACGATCGACCTTCGGGGTGCGCGGCGTACGCCTGTACGTGGATGGGATTCCAGCGACCATGCCCGACGGCCAGGGTCAACTCTCGCACATCGACCTGGCTTCGGTCGGCCGGCTGGAAGTGCTGCGCGGTCCGTTCTCGGTGCTGTACGGCAACTCCTCGGGCGGCGTGATGCAGGTGTTCACCGAAGAGGGCCAGGGCCCGCCGGTGCTGGGCGGCAGTGTGGCCGCCGGCTCTTACGGTTTGCGGCGCGCCGATGTCAAGGCCAGCGGCGCCGCCGGGCCCATGGGCTATGTGCTCAGTGCCGGGCGCCTGAGCACGAACGGCTTTCGCGAACACAGCGCGGCCGAGCGCGAAGGCGCCAACATGCGGCTGGACTGGGCGCTGGCGGGCGACAGCAGCTTGAGCCTGCTGGCCAACAGCGTGAAGGTGGAGGCGCAGGACCCGCTGGGCCTGAACCGCGCGCAGTTCGATACCGCGCCGCGCAGCGCCGATCCGGCGGCCACCACCTTCAACACGCGCAAGACGGTCAGCCAGCGGCAGATCGGGGCGGTCTACGAACGAAAAGTCGATGCCGACAACCAGCTGCGCCTGATGGTCTACGGCGGTGAACGTGCCACCACGCAGTACCAGTCGATTCCGGTGGCGGTGCAGGCCGCTGCCCAGCACCCCGGCGGCGTGATCGGACTGGACCGCAACTACGGCGGTCTCGATGCGCGCTGGACCACACGCACGGCACTGGCGCAGCGCCCGCTGGAAATTGTCGGTGGCCTGGCGTATGACACGATGAACGAGCAGCGGCGCGGCTGGCAGAACTTCCAGGGCCCCACACTGGGCGTTCAAGGCGCGCTGCGCCGCGACGAGGACAACCGGGTCACCAGCCTGGACCCCTACCTGCAGGCGACATGGAAGCCGGCACCGCGCTGGACCGTCAACGCCGGTGTGCGCCACAGCCGGGTGAATTTCGATTCTGCCGACAACTACGTCGTCACCGGCAACGGAAACGACAGCGGCAGCGTGTCCTACAGCGCGACCCTGCCGGCGGCCGGTGTGAGTTTTGCGCCCTCGGAACAGTGGCGGGTGTATGCGGCTGCCGGTCGCGGTTTTGAAACGCCGACCTTCAACGAGCTGGCCTACCGTGCTACCGGCAGCGGGCTCAATTTTGCGTTGCGGCCTTCCCGCAGCGACAACCTCGAAGCCGGTGTGAAATGGCGCACGGCGGAAGGCGCCGCCACCCGCGCCGAGTGGACGGCGGCGGTGTTCCACACCGCGACGCAGGACGAAATCGTCACGCAAAGCAACACCGGCGGGCGAAGCACCTTCCAGAATGCGGGCGCCACGCGGCGCCAGGGGCTGGAACTCGCGGCCAGCATGGCACCGGCGCGCCACTGGCTGGCGCAGCTCTCCTGGACCCTGCTCGATGCGCGTTACCGCGATGGTTTCGCCTGCGTCGGGGCCGCCACCGTATGCCCGGCGCCGCAGGTGCCAGCCGGCAATCGCATCCCCGGCACGGCGCGCAAGGCGATGGCCATGGAGCTGGGCTGGCGCCCGCCCACCGGCTGGCGCAGCGGTGTCGATGCGCGTTACCTGAGCCAGGTCGCGGTCAATGATTTCAACACCGATGCCGCCGCGTCCTTCGTCACGCTGGGCGCACATGTGGGTTATGTGTTCGACCTGGCACGCTGGAACATCGCCGCCACCGCGCGGGTCGACAACATCGCCGACCGCCAGTACGCCGGTTCGGTCATCGTCAACGAAGGCAACGGCCGCTACTTCGAGCCGGCCGCCGGCCGCAACTATGTGCTCTCGCTGTCGGCCAGTTACCGGTTTTAGGCCATGTTGCGCACGCCCTGCTTTTACCTCGCTGCCCTGTGCCTGTCAGCCTGTTCGCCCTCACCGCCCTCCTGGGACGCACTTCTCGGCAGCAAGATCACCGGGCACTACCCGACCTACACGGTGCTGATGCCGCAAGCGGGACAACTGCTGGTGCAGCGGCCGGGCCAGCTGGACAAGGCGGTGGATGTCGCCGACATCGCGAAGTTCTGCCAGCGCGGCCCGGCAGACTGCAACTACGCGATGGACCGGATGCTGCTGGATTTGCGCGGGGCACAATAGCGGTTTTTCCGCTGCCTGACTGTTCCGCCATGCACACCACCGCCCTTGTTCTGTTTTCCGGAGGCCAGGACTCCACCACCTGCCTGGCCCAGGCGCTGGCCAAATACCAGCGTGTGGAAACCGTCGGGTTCGACTATGGCCAGCGCCACAGCGTGGAGCTGCAGGCGCGGCTGGTGGTGCTGCAGCAGATGCGCGCGCAGTTTCCGCAGTGGGCGGACAAGCTGGGCGATGACCATGTGCTGGACCTCGCGGTACTGGGCCAGGTCAGCGAGACGTCGCTGACACGCGACACGGCATTCAAAATGGAAAGCTCCGGCCTGCCGAATACCTTTGTGCCGGGCCGCAACCTGCTGTTTTTGACGCTGGCTGCGGCGCTGGCCTACCGGCGCGACCTGCAGGTGCTGGTCACCGGGGTCTGCGAAACCGATTTCTCGGGTTACCCGGACTGCCGCGACGACACCATCAAGGCCATGCAGCTGGCCTTGTCGCTGGGCATGGACAAGCGGTTTTTGATCGACACGCCGCTGATGTGGATAGACAAGGCCGCCACCTGGGCCATGGCCGAGTCTCTGGGCGGCCGCGCGCTGGTCGAGCTGATCATCGAACACACCCACACCTGTTACCTCGGCGACCGGCAGCACCGCCAGGACTGGGGCTACGGCTGCGGCAGCTGCCCGGCCTGCGAGTTGCGCGCGCGCGGTTACGCAGCTTATGCAGCGGCCTTGCCCGCACGCTGATCAGCTGCGGGTCTCGCGCAGCTCATACAGCGCCGGGGCGCCTTCCGGCAGTTTTTCCAGCGTCCACTGTTTGTCGTGAAAGGCCGCGACCCCCGGCCGGTGCGCAATCGACACCAGGGCGCCACCGGCCTGCCGGACCTGCGCCGTGAGGCGTTCATACAGTGTTTTTTCCGCGGTTTCGTCGAGCGCGCTGGTGGCCTCGTCGGCAAACACCCAGGATGGTTTTTTCAGCAGCACACGCGCAATCGCCAGGCGCTGCTGTTCGCCGCCGGAGAGCTTCTGGCTCCAGGCATCCTCATGGTCCAGCCGTCCCACCAGTTGCGGCAGCAGGGCCTGCTGCAGCGCTTCGCGCAGGGCCTCGTCGCTGTAGTTGCTGGCCGGCTGCGGATAGGCCAGCGCGTCGCGCAGGCGGCCGTCGGGAAAGTAGGGCCGTTGCGGGATGAACATGGTGTTGGCCGGCAGGCGGGTAGAGCCGCGGCTGAAAGGCCAGATCCCCGCCAGAGAACGGAACAGGGTGGATTTCCCGCTGCCCGACGGGCCCTTGATCAACACCTGGTCACCGGCCCCGGCGTGGAGCGAAACGCCGCTCAGCAAAACCGCCCCGCCGGGCAGGGACACGGTCAGGTCCTGCGTGTCCAGGCTTAGCGCCGAGGTATCGCTCGCTACTGAATTGATAGCTGACTGCGCTTGCTGGGCGTGGGCCAGTGCCCTGAAACTGTCTTCAAAACTGGTCAGGCGGTCGGTCGTGGCGCGCCAGGCCGCCAGGCTGCTGTAGTTGTCGACAAACCAGCTCAACGAGTCCTGCACCCGGCCGAAGGCGGACGCAATCTGCATCAGTTGCCCGAGCTGGATGGCGCCGCTGAAAAAGCGCGGGGCGGCCACGATGAAGGGAAACACCACCGCCGCCTGGCCGAAGAAGTTGGTGAACCAGATCAGGTTCTTCTGCTTTTTGATCAGCGTCAGGTAGTTGCCCAGCACCGTGGCAAAGCGGCCGTCCAGTTGCACCCGCTCGACGGCTTCGCCCTTGTCCAGCGCAATCGATTCACTGTATTCGCGCACGCGCACCAGATGGTGCCGGAAGTCGGCTTCGTAGCGCTGTTGCAGGAAATTGAGCCGGATTTGCGGCCGGCCGATGTAGTGGGTGATGATGCTGCCGGCGGTGCAGTACAGCACCGCCATCCAGACCATGAAGCCCGGGATGTTGAAGCTGCTGCCGCCTACAGTGAAGGCAAACGGCCCGGACAGGCTCCACAGGATGCCGACAAAACTCAGCAGGGTCACCACCGCGTTGAGCAGGCCCATGCTCAGGGAGATGGTGTAGCTGGTGAACAGGTTCAGGTCTTCCTGGATGCGCTGGTCGGGGTTGTCCGGCGTGGCCGGTTGCGACCCCGAGGGCGCGTAGCGGGCGAGCTCCATCTGGTAGAAGGCCTTGTTGGCGAGCCAGCGCGCCAGGTAATGCCGGGTCATCCAGGCACGCCAGCGGATCTCCAGCAGTTGCGTCAGGTAAAACCGGTAGACCGCGATGATGATGAAGGCAAACGCCAGGTAGGTGAAGCGGCCCAGCTGTTCCCAGAACACCGGCTGGTTTTTTTCCTGCACCGCGTCGTAAAACACCCGGTTCCAGTCGTTGAGCAGGACCAGCATGTAGACTGCGGCCAGGTTCAGCAGCACGATGGCCAGCAGCAGGCCACGTGCCTTCCATTTTTCCTCCGACTGGAAATAGGGCAGGGTCAGCGCCCAGGTCTTGCGGCAGAAATCCTGGAAGGCGGCGAGTTTGCCGCGCACGCGGGTAGCCGGGGATGTCGTGACCATGGGGGTTGTCCTTCTTGGGTGGGAAGCGCCAGTTTAAGGCTGTCGCGCGGGCGAAACGCAGCGCGCCATGCTGGCGCTAGGATGGTCGCATGAACACACCCCCCTCCCCTGTCCCGGCCGAAGGCAGCATTGATTGCACCGTGCAAGGCGGCTTGCTGCTGATCGCCATCAACCGCCCGGCCAAACGCAACGGTTTCACGCCCAAGATGTTCCGTGAGCTCGGCGAGGCCTACACGCGGCTGGACGACGACCCGGCGTTGCGTGTCGGCGTGTTGCATGCGCTGGGCGAACATTTCACCGCGGGGCTGGACCTGCCGACGATTGCGCCGCTGATGCAGCGCGGTGAAAAGGCCGTGCCGCTGGGCCTGGTCGACCCGCTGAACCTCGGCATGGACGGTTACCGGCGCCGCAGCAAACCCATGGTGGTGGCGGTGCAAGGCATCACCTTCACGCTGGGCATCGAGCTGATGCTGGCGGCCGATATCGTGGTGGCGGCGGACAACTGCAGGTTTTCACAGCTCGAGGTCCAACGCGGCATCATGGCCACCGGCGGCGCGACCCTGCGCATGGCCGAACGCGCCGGCCTGGGCAACGCCTTGCTGCACCTGCTGACCGGCGATGAGTTCGGCAGCGCCGAGGCCCTGCGCCTGAACTTCGTGCAAAAAGTGGTGCCGGCCGCGCAATTGCTCGACGAGGCCCTGCGCATCGCAGCAGCGATTGCCGCGCAGGCGCCGCTGGCCGTGGTGGCCACCCGCCACAACGCGCTCAAGGCGGTGGAACAGGGCCCGCTGGCTGCCATGCAGGACTTCATCACGGTGCAACAGGGGCTGTCGCGCAGTGAGGACGCGGCCGAAGGTGTGCGTTCGTTTGTCGAGAAACGGCCGGCGAAGTTTCAGGGGCGCTGAAGCCCGGCTTCAGGAAAGCTGGTTCGACACGCCGCTGACCACATGGCCCGAGGGCACATGTTGCGAGGCCGAATCGACATGCCCGGTCTGGTCGTCGAAGAAAAAATCAGGTTCGAACTCGCGTAAAAATTCGCCCTTGGGCAGGCCGCCCAGAAACATGGCTTCATCGACCTCGATGTTCCAGTCCATCAGCGTGCGGATCGCGCGTTCATGCGCAGGCGCGCTGCGCGCCGTCACCAGCGCCGTGCGTATGCGCATGCGCGAGGTGCCGACACTCTGCAGCCGGTGCAGCGCTTCGAGCAGCGGCTTGAAAGGGCCAGCCAGCAAGGGCTGGCCGGCCTTGTCGCGTTCATGCGCCTGGAAGGCCGACAGGCCCTGCGCCTGGAACACGCGTTCGGCCTCGTCCGAAAAAATCACCGCGTCGCCGTCGAAGGCGATGCGTACTTCGTTGGGGTGTTTGTCGCTGGCATGGGCCGACTGCGGGTAGACCTGCGCGGCCGGCACGCCGGCTGCCAGCGCATCGCGCACGTCGCTCAGATGCGCCGACAAAAACAGGTTGGCATGCAGGGGCTTGAGGTAACGCCAGGGTGCCTCGCCACGGTTGAAGGTGCCGCGCTGGATGTTCAGGCCGTAATGCTGGGCCGAGCGGAACACCCGCATGCCGGAGACCGGGTCGTTGCGCGACAGGATCACCACCTCGACGCGTTGGGCCAGCTTGGCCTGGGGGGAGGCATCGTCCAGGCTGTCGGGCGCATCATTGAAGGCCAGCAGCTTTTTGACCAGCGAGAACGCCACGCCGGGTTTGGCCGGCACATCGAGCCGGGCCAGTTGCAGCTGCATGTAGGCCGCGTCCTTTTTGGCGCCGGGCACCGGCGGCTGCACCATGCCGTCCTCGAACACGCGGTTTTCTTCTTCAAAGTCGAACAGCGCGCGTGATGAAATCGCCACCACCAGTTGTCCGTCGAGCGTTGCTGCCATGGTCTGCCTATTTAGCTTGCGGAGGATTTGTCCAACGATAGCGCAAGTGTGCGCCATTGGCCGCAGGCTGTCGCCTCCAGCGGCCACTGGCCGGCGTTGTCGACCTCGCGGATGCCTTGCGCGAGCAACTGCGCGGCGCGGATGATGCCGGCATGCGTGACCCAGACGGTGTCGGCATCGCCCAGTTCGTCGAAAGCCTGGCCAACACGCGCCATCACCGCGCGCACCGTCTCGCCGTGGCCGCCCACGGCATGGCCGGCAAAGTCGGCGGTCCAGGCATCGAATTCGCGCTGGGCAATCGTGTCCCAAGCCCGACCTTCCCAGCTGCCGAAGTCCATTTCGCGCAGCCGGCCGTCGGTTTTGAGTGTCAAATCGGGCCGCAGCCCTCGTAGCGCCTGGGCCAGCTGCTCACATCTTTGTAGCGGCGAGCTGCTGACCTGCAGGCCGTGCGGCAGGATCTCTGCCAGGGCCTCAGCCGATTGCGCAGTTGCTGCGGCATCGGCCGGTACATCCAGCGCGCCGTAACAGCTGCCGGGCGCCAGCAACACCTGCGCGTGGCGCACCAGCCAAAGCTTCATGCCAGTCCAATGGCCAGGCCAAGGTAAAAGGCGATCTCGCAGACCTGCTGGGTCGCCCCGAGGCAGTCGCCCGTGAAACCCTGCAGACGGCGCGAAAAGACCCGCCCCATCCACAGCAGCGCGATCACGGCGAAGCTGCAGGCTGCTATCAACGCGATAGCGTCCAGCGCATAACTGGCAAGGGCCAGGGCCATAAAACACCACAAAAAGGCGGCACCCAGGCTGGCCAGGCTGATCTGGTCGGCCAGCGGCTTGGACTTGGAGGTCGCGGTATCGCCCACATGCGGCAACACGCGGATCAGCAGCAGCGGCAACCCGCGCGAGACCACGTGCGCGGCCAGCAGCGCGGCAGGCACCAGCCAGGGGTCCAGGGCCAACACCAGCTCGTCGCCGTCCTGCACCCCCGTTTCCAGCGCGCCCAGCAGCGCGATCAGGGACAGCTTGCACCCCAGCACCAGCACCAGCGCCAGCGCGCCGAAAGCGCCCACACGCGAGTCCTTCATGATCTCCAGCGCGCGCGGCGCATCGCTGCTGCCGCCCAGGCCATCGCTGAGGTCGGCCAGCCCGTCCTCATGGAAGGCGCCGGTCAGCAACACCGTCGCGACGGTGGACAGCGCGGCGGCCACCAGCGGCGTGAACAGGCCCGGCGGCAGCAGGGCCATCAGCAGCGCATACACCCCCGCGGCCACGCCGCCGACCAGCCAGCCAATGCCGGGAAAATGCGCAGCGCTGGCACGCAGCATGGCGGGGCTGTAGCCGACCCAGGCCGCCAGCGCACCGGCCACCGGGATGCGGGTGAAAAACTGGACCGCCAGCAGGAAATGGCGAATGAATTGAGTCATGGTTGCAGGTCAGGTTCGCCGCCGGGCCGTCCCAAGGCGAAATGCGCCCCCTCGGGGGGGCAGCGAAGTACACGCAGTGACGAGCCTGGGGGCTTCGGATTTCCCGCTGACCCCGGCCGAATCAAAACTCGCCATCTCGGCGAGAAACAGCGAAGCCGACTGCAGCAGCGGCCAGGCCAGCAGCGCGCCCGTTCCTTCGCCCAGGCGCATGTCCAGGTCCAGCAGCGGTGTGGCCTGCAGCTGCGCCAGCAGCAGCTGGTGACCGCGCTCGGCCGAGCGGTGGCAAAACACCAGGTAGTCCTTCACGGCGGGCAGCAGGGCGCAGGCGACCAGCGCGGCAGCACCGGCGATAAAACCATCGACCAGCACCACGCGACGCTCGCTGGCGGCCTGCAGCATGGCGCCGCTCATCATCGCAATCTCGAAGCCGCCCAGCGCAGCCAGCACCGCCAGTGGTTCCTGCACATCGGCGTGGCGGTCCAGCGCCCGCGTGAGCACGGCCTGCTTGTGGGCCAGTTGCGCGTCGTCGAGGCCGGTGCCGCGCCCGGCCACGTCGGCCAGCGGCAGGCCAGCCAGCCGTGCCAGCAGCAGCGCCGCTGGCGATGTGTTGGCAATGCCCATCTCGCCGAAAGCGACCACATTGCCGGGCAAGTCCTTCACCACGGCCATGCCGGCGTGCAGGGCCTGCACGGCTTGCGCCACCGACATGGCCGGACCATGGCAGATGTTGGCCGTGCCGTGGGCAATTTTGCGCTGCCGCAGTTGCGGGTGCGCGCTCAGTTCCGTGACCACGCCGGCATCCACCACCTGCAAGGCAAAACCGTGCTGGCGCGCAAACACATTGATGGCGGCGCCCCCGGCCAGCATGTTGCCGACCATCTGCAGCGTCACCGCCTGCGGAAAGGCCGAAACGCCTTCTGCGGCAATGCCGTGGTCGGCGGCGAACACCACCATCTGCGGCGCATCGAAGCGGAGCTCTTCACTGCGCTGGATCAGGCCGAGCTGCAGCGCCAGGGTTTCGAGCCGCCCCAGGGCGCCCAGCGGTTTGGTCTTGTGGTCGATGTGCCGCTGCAGGCGGGCTGCCAGTGCGGCGTCGGCCGTCGGTTCAATCGCGGGCAGGAGAAGTGTCGGGGTGTCGCTCATCGGTGATTTTCTGGAGGCAGGCGGGGCAAAAGCAGGAAGCGTGCGGCATGCCTGTGGACGAAGGTGCGCCGGACGGGACCGGCAGGATGTGGGGCAGCTTGACGCACCAGCACGTCGAATCGGCTCCCACCATGCCGCAGCGAAAGGCCGCGCCGCAGCGTGGGCATGAGGAGTTGGCCCCTGCGGCGGTCATGGCAAGGCGCCTCAGGCCTGCAGGAACAGCCGGTAGACCGGGTTGTCGGTCTCTTCCACATGCGGGTAGCCCAGGGTGTCGAGAAAAGCCTTGAAGGCCTTGTTGTCGGCTTTGGGCACCTGCAGGCCGACCAGGATGCGGCCATAGTCGGCGCCCTGGTTGCGGTAGTGGAACAGGCTGATGTTCCAGCCGGGCTGCATGGTGGACAAAAACTTCATCAGTGCGCCGGGGCGTTCGGGAAACACAAAACGCAGCAGGCGCTCGTTTTTCGACAAGGCGGTGTGGCCGCCGACCATGTGGCGGATGTGTTCCTTGGCCAGGTCGTCATGGGTCAGGTCGAGCGCCTTGAAGCCGTGTTTGCTGAAGTTGTTGGCGATCTTCGTGCTTTCGCCCTTGCCGTGGGTGGTCAGGCCGACAAACACATGGGCCTGGCTGGCGTCGCTGATGCGGTAGTTGAACTCGGTCACGCTGCGCGGGCCGCCCGGCAACTCGCCAATCAGCTCGCAAAATCGCCGGAAGCTGCCGCGCTCTTCGGGAATCGTCACCGCGAACAGCGCCTCGCGTTCCTCGCCGACTTCGGCCCGCTCGGCCACAAACCGCAGGCGGTCGAAGTTCATGTTCGCGCCGCACAAAATGGCGGCGTAGGTTTCGCCCCGGGTCTTGTGGGTGGCCACGTACTGCTTGATGGCGGCCACACTCATCGCGCCCGAAGGCTCGACGATGCTGCGCGTGTCGATGAACACGTCCTTGATGGCGGCGCAGACGGCGTCGGTGTCCACCGTGATGAATTCATCCACCAGTTCGCGGCTGATGCGGAAGGTTTCCTCGCCGACCAGCTTGACGGCCGTGCCGTCGGCAAACAGGCCGACGTCGCTCAGCGTGACACGTTTGCCGGCGCCCACAGACAGCGCCATCGCGTTCGAGTCGCTCATCTGCACGCCGATCACCCTGACCTCGGGCCGCACGGCCTTGATGTAGTTGGCGACGCCGGAGATCAGCCCGCCACCGCCGATGGCGACAAACACCGCGTCCAGTGAGCCCTTGGCGATGGTCTGGATCTGGCGCAGGATTTCCATGGCAATCGTGCCCTGGCCGGCGATCACGTCGGGATCGTCGAAGGGGTGCACAAAGGTCAGGCCGTTTTTTTTCTCGAGTGTGACCGCGTGCAGGTGGGCATCGGAATAACTGTCGCCGTGCAGGATCACCTCGCCGCCCAGCGCCCGCACCGCGTCGACCTTGACCTGCGGCGTGGTGACCGGCATCACGATCACGGCACGTGTGCCGAGCTTGTGCGCACCCAGGGCCACGCCCTGCGCATGGTTGCCGGCCGAGGCGCAGATCACGCCCTTTTTGAGCTGGGCTGCACTCAGGTGCGCCATCTTGTTATAGGCACCACGCAGCTTGAAACTGAACACCGGCTGCTGGTCCTCGCGCTTGAGCAGCACCGTGTTGTGCAGCCGCCTGCCCAGGTTTTTGGCCGGCTCCAGCGCGGACTCGACCGCCACGTCGTACACACGGGCGGTCAGGATTTTCTTGAGATAGTCGGCGGGTTGAAGGCCGGCTGCCCGGGGGGCAGACGTTTTGCGGGTGGGCGATGTCATGGGGTCACTTCCTGCCTCCGATGATAGTGGGGTTTGATGGGCGCCAGCATCACCGCACCCTGCCGGGGCCGGGCTGCACGCCCCGCAGGCCCGGCGAAAAAAAACCGCCAGTCGCAAAACTGGCGGCTTAAACCTTGGAAAAATCAGGCGGGCTCAGGCCCGCGGGAATCAGAAGGCGTGGCGAATGCCCAGGTACAGCTGGCTGGCATCCTGGCCCACGGCATTGTTGGGCGTGCCGTTCTGGGACGCCTGGTTGTACAGCGCATAACCGGCGTTGGCCTGGTTGTTGAGCTTGGCATAGGAAACGCCCAGCGAAGTGCGTTTGGACAAGGCGTAGTCATACCCCAGGGACACCAGGCTTGCACCACTGTTGGCGTTGGCCGCAGGCGCAAGCGCATTGCCTGTCAGGTCGCGTGCCTTGGTGTAGGTGAACAGGAAAGTCCCGGCGCCCAGCGGAACGGTCACCGGAATGGACCAGGCGCGTCGCTTGCTCTCGGTTTCAGCTGCCGTCAGCAGCCCGCCGATACGCTGCGACTGGTCGAAAGTCAGTCCGACAGTGGCCACGCCGAAGTTGTAGTCGGCAAACAGGGTGTAGGCCTTCTGGTCGGCGCGCGTCGCGGTCGCCAGGCGGCTTTCCGATTTGGCGTCCCAGATCGACACGCCGGCTTTCAGGGGGCCGTCGCCGTAGTTCAGTGCGGCATGCACGGCGCGGCCTTTGCCTGCATCACCAGGAGCGCCTTCCGAACCGTTGAAGCTGGTGCTGTAGTTCAGCTGGCCCTGGAAACCCGAGAAGCGCGGCGTGGTGTAGCGGATGGTGTTGGTCGAGCGGCTGCTGTTGGCGATGGAGTTGGCGACGTTGCCCACAAATCCAAGCAACGCGCAGCTCGAGGCCTGTGCCGCGGTCGCGCGGGAACCGTGCTGGTCGGCGCCCAGGCAGTAGTGCGTGTCAAGCTTGCCGAGCTGGATCATGCCCAGACCGCCGCTGAGTCCGACAAAGGTGTTGCCGTTGGCCAGGGGGCTGGAGGTCGGTGCCGCGCCGTTGTCATCGGGGCGGAAGCGCGTGTCGATCTGGAACACGGCTTTGAGGCCGCCACCGAGGTCTTCCGTGCCGCCGATGATGAAGCGTGACGATCCATCGGAAACGGCCAGGCCGCTGCCGTCCACGGCACCGGCGGGCCCGCTGGAATATTTGGTCTGGGCAACACCGCTCTTGATGAAGCCAGACAAGGTGACGGAAGACTGGGCAAATGCGCCGGCAGCGGTGAAAGCTGCCAGGGCAACGAGGGATTTTTTCATGGCGAGGTCTCTGTGAAGTTGAACATGGCGCCCAGGCCTTTCGCTCCGGGTCTGACTTTCATTCGAAAGCTCAGGCAATTAGGCCCGCAGCCCGCGACACCTTGATGACAGATTCGCCGCAACACTTGCAGCGCAGGATGGATGGAAGAGTTTGTGAGGCTCTCAGCGCGGTCCGGCATGGAGTCGCCGGCTCATGCCTGGAATGCGTGGCGAGCGCCAGTCACGAAGTGCGCGCAGAACCTGGGCCGTCCCATGGCCGTTCAGAAAGCACGGCACCCATCCGGGCACGCCGGCCAGCTGCGCGCGGGTCGTGATCGCCAGCGGGCAACCATCCGCTTGCGCATGAAAAAAGCCGCCAGGTCCGAAGACCTGGCGGCTTTTGAGCTTTGAATCTCAAGCTGGCTTATGCCAGCCGGGGATCAGAAAGCGTGGCGAACGCCCAGGTACAGCTGGCTGGCGTCTTGGCCAACAGCATTGTTAGGCGTACCGTTCAGAGCGCCCTGGGTGTACAGAGCGTAGCCGCCGGCGGACTTGTTGTTCAGACGAGCGTACGACACGCCCAGCGACGTGCGCTTGGACAGGGCGTAGTCATAGCCGACAGACCACAGCGAAGCGCCGGTGTTGTCTTGTGCAGCAGCAGTAGCAGCAGGCGTTGCGAAGCCGGAAGCGCGCAGGTCACGTGCCTTGGTGTAGGTCAGCAGGAAAGTGCCGGCACCGAGGGGAACGGTCACAGGGATGGACCATGCGCGACGCTTCAGTTCGGTGGAGGTAGCACCGGCGACGCCAGTGTTGGCTTCCAGTTCGGACTGGTCGAAGGTCAGGCCAACAGTAGCCACGCCGAAGTTCCAGTCGATGAAGGCGGTAGCGGCTTGCTGGTCGTTGCGGGCAACACCAACGGTACGGTTCTCAGACTTGGCATCCCAGAACGACACGCCAGCCTTCAGGGGGCCGTTGCCGTAGTTCAGGCCAGCAGCAACTGCACGACCCTTGCCGGCGTCACCAGGAACGCCTTCCGAACCTTGCCAGTTCGTGCTGTAGTTCAACTGGCCCTGGAAGCCGGCGAAGTTAGGCGTGGTGTAGCGGATGATGTTCTGCGAACGGCTGGCGTTGGCGATGGCTTGGGCTGCGCCGCCGCCATTGACGAAACCGAGGATCGCGCAGCTGGAAGCTTGCAGAGCCGTGGCACGTGCACCGTGCTGGTCAGAGCCCAGGCAGTAGTGGGTGTCGAGCTTGCCCAGTTGGATCATGCCCAGGCCGCCGCTCAGGCCGACGAAGGTGTTACCACCAGCCAGAGGGCTGGAAGTAGGAGCAGCGCCATTGTCGTCAGCGCGATAACGCGTGTCGATCTGGAAAACAGCTTTCAGGCCGCCACCGAGGTCTTCAGTGCCGCCGATGATGAAGCGCGAAGAACCGTCAGAAACGCTGAGGCCGCTGCCGTTAACCGCAGGTGCTGCACCGTTGGAATATTTGGTTTGTGCCACACCAGCTTTGATGTTGCCGGACAGGGTCACGGAAGACTGAGCGTAAACGCCGCCAGCAACTGCGAATGCAGCCAGAGCAACTAGGGATTTTTTCATTGCGAGTTTCTCCAAGGTTAAACATAGGGCTCCAGGATTTTGGATCCCCGGGCCAACCTCCATTTAGGAAGTTGTGTGTATTGCACCAGAGGCCGGAAGCTTTCGCAAAGGAATTAGCCTGCTAAATACATTTCCGTTGCACACCTGCAACAAAACTTTTTTGTGGCTTGGGCGAAGTTGCCCGGCGTGCGGATGCGGAAATGTACTACATCTTGTAGTACATTGGGTCCTTGGGCCTCCGCACGGGCAATTTTGCCAGCTGTTGCGCCCGCCAACCGTCTGCTCCTGCATGCCCCACCACCAAGCAATCTCCCTGCGCGAGGCCAACCAGAACTTTGCGCGCGTGATGGCAGCCGTCGAGCGCGGCGAGGTGTTTGCCATCACCCGGCGCGGCCGCGAAGTCGCGCGCCTGACGCCGTCGAATGGCGCCGCGCAGGCCGCTCCGGGTACCGACAGCACCGGGGCAATACCCCCGGGCGATGCCGTCCTTGCCGAGCGCCTGCGACGGCTGGAAATCGTGGTGGATAAACTGTTGTCTGCCCTTGCCGCTCCCGACAAAAAGTGAGACCCATGGATACCCTGCTCAACGCCGCCGACAGCGCCCTGCGCACCCTGTTCGCCAGGCCGCATGCCAGCCGCGACTGCCCCACCGTCGCCGCCCAGAAAACGCAACTCGATGGCGCGGACAAGGCGCTGGCCGGCGCGCTGATGCGCGTCAACCATGTCGGCGAAGTGTGCGCCCAGGCGCTGTATGCCTCACAGGCGCTGAGCACGCGGGATCCGGCGCTGCGCCAGCATTTCCTCGAAGCCAGCAAGGAGGAAGGCGACCATCTCGCGTGGACCCGCGAACGGCTCGATGAACTGGGCGCGCGGCCGTCGCTGCTGAACCCGCTCTGGTACGCCGGCGCCTTCGGGCTGGGCCTGCTGGCGGGGCGGCTGGGCGACAAGGTCAGCCTGGGCTTTGTGATGGAGACCGAGCGCCAGGTCGAATCTCACCTGGCCAGCCACCTGGAGCGCCTGCCGCAGGGCGATCACGCGTCGCGCGCCATCGTGGCGCAGATGAAGGACGACGAAGCGCGCCATGCGCAGGAGGCGCAACTTGCCGGCGGCTTCGAGTTGCCCGCGCCGGTCAAGGCGCTGATGCGGGCGTCGGCCCGCGTCATGACCACGACCGCCCATTACGTCTGAACAACTGCTATATTTTTTATAGCTGCTGGCGCTTTCCAGGCAAGGGGTACAGCCTGATTTCCCCCTGATCAGACCTCGATCAGCTCAAAACTCGTGCTGATGTCGGCGGTCTTGCCGAGCATGATGGTGGCCGAACAATATTTGTCGTGGCTCATCGCGATCGCGCGCTCCACCGCGCTGGCCGGGATGCCGCGCCCGCTCACCACAAAATGCATCTGAATTTTCGTGAACACCTTGGGGTCGGTGTCGGCGCGCTCCGAACTGAGCCTGACCGTGCAGCCGCGGACGTCGTGGCGCCCGCGCTTGAGAATCAGCACCACGTCGTAGGCGGTGCAGCCGCCGGTGCCGGCAAGCACCGTCTCCATGGGCCGCGGTGCGAGGTTGGCGCCACCGTTGTCGGGTTTGGCGGCATCCGGCGCGCCGTCCATCACCAGCGTGTGGCCGCTGCCCGTGACGGCCAGAAAACTCATGGCCGAGCCCGGCACGCCTGGGGTTCCGGGTGAAGTGCTGGCACCGGTCCAGCTGACTGTGCATTCCATGAATCGCGATCCCTTTAAAACCAGAAATAGTTGGACAAATTGCCGGAAATGTTCATTTTTCACAACAGATCATTGCTGCGCTGCAACACGGCTCCGCTATACTGAAATCATCGCACGAACACACACCTGTTTTCATGCAATGGTTGTCTCCTCCATCCCTGAAAGGGTGGATTTACAGGTCCAGACCGCAAGGTCTGGACCT
>CALRTF020000020.1:0-28712 GCA_943370985.1 Paenacidovorax caeni | reverse complement strand
GTGATCAGCACGGTGTAGCCATCCGCCGGCGCCTTGGCCACCAGCTGCGAGGCGATAAAACCGCTGGCGCCGCCCTTGTTGTCGACCACCACGGCCTGTTTGGTCTCGGCAGCCACGGCCTGGCCGATCGCGCGCGCAATCTGGTCGGTGGCGCTGCCGGCCGCAAACGGCACGACAAAGGTGATCGTTCTTTCCGGAAAGGCCTGGGCGCGCAGCAGTGCGGGCGCCAAAGCCAGACCGGCGGCCAGGGCCAGCAGCAGGGGGCGGTGTCTTGTTTTCATGAATGTCTCCTAGGTTGGTTGGAAATCGGTCGCGGAAAAACAGGCATCAGGGCGCCGGCCCCTTGAGCAGCGGTGCCAGTGCGGCGGGAAGCTGCACCGGCAGGTCCAGCAGCCAGAAAGACAGCGCCTTGCCGTGGGTATCGAGATTGAGCGCGTCATTGACGCCGCCGTCGAGCACGCCGTCGAGCACAAAATTCATGGCCAGCAGGCCGGGCAACAGGTAACGCCTGACCTGCGTGGGCCGGCGGTGCGCGAAGTGCGCCGCCACGGCGGCTTCGGTCAGCTGCTCGACCAGCAGCGGGTACAAGGCCGCGTCCCACGCGATCACGCTGATGCTGGAGCGGTTGCCCTTGTCGCCGGTACGCCCATGGGCGGCCTGGTACAGCGGCACGGTCACCATGGCGGCGCTCATGGCGTGTTCTCCAGCATGTCAAAGCGCGCCGGCACGGCCTCGCGCGGCACCAGGCAGGACAGGGTGTTGAGCCGCGGCGTCAGGCTGGTGCGCACACCGCCGCCGCCGGCCGGGCCGCAGCAGTAGAGCGCGGTCACCTCGCGGCCCAGGCGCTCGGCCTCGGCGCGGTCCGCATGGGTCGCGGCCACGCGCAGGCGCACATCGCGCGCCTCACCGGCCGGTGTGGCCGCCAGCAGCGCACCGCCGTCGTCACCCATGATGCTCAGCGCGCCTATCAGGTCCACCCGCAGCTGCAAGGCCGGCAGGCGCCGGCGCAGCACATCGGCCGCCAGCCGGGCCCGCGCTTCGGCACGCGGGCCGGCATAGGAAATTTCGCCTTCCGCGAGCCATCCGCCCTCGTGGCAGACATTGACCTTGAGGCTGGCCGGCCGCACATGACCGCGCACGCCGCGCAGGGCCACGCGGTCCGGCGCCAGCTGCGTGAGTTGTGCCGCGCTGATGTCGGCCACCACATCGGGCGTGAGGTAGGCTGCCGGATCGTGCACCTCGTACAGCAGCTGCTCGGTGACGCTGGCCAGGTTCACGCAGCCGCCCGTGCCGTCAGCCTTGCCGATCACGCAGTCGCCATCGCTGGCTATCTCGGCGATCGGGTAACCCACCGCATGCAGGTCCGGCACTTCCTTGTAACCGGGGTCGGCGAAGTAACCGCCGCAGACCTGCGCGCCGCATTCGAGCAGATGGCCGGCCATGGTCGCGCGCGCCAGCCGGTCCCAGTCATCGGCGCGCCAGCCGAAATGGGACATCACCGGCCCGACCGTCAGCGAGGGGTCGGCCACGCGGCCGGCCACCACAATCTGCGCGCCGGCATCCAGCGCAGCCGCAATCGCTTCGGCGCCCACGTAGGCGTTGGCGCTGACCAGGCGGATCCCGTCCACGGCATCACCGAGTTCCGCGCGCAACAGCGCGCGGTGCGCCGGGTCCGACAGGTCGTCGCCGCCGATCACGGCGATGCGCGGCGCGGCCAGGCCGAGTTCGCCCGCCATCGCCGCGATGTGCCGCGCCGCAGCCAGCGGGTTTGCCGCACCGAAGTTGCTGACGATACGGATGCCGTGTTGCAGGCAGCGTGCCAGCACCGGCCTGAGCATCTCATCGAGCAAGGGCTCGAAGCCGGCCGCCGGGTCGGCGCGGCGCCGCAGTTGCGCCAGTGCCAGCGTGCGTTCGGCCAGCGTCTCAAAAATCAGGAAGGCCGGCCCGCCGCGACTGATCAGCGTGTCGACCACGGCCACGGCGGCATCGACCCGGTCGCCGGAAAATCCGGCGGCGCAGCCGATCAGCAGGGGTGGGGAGGCAGGGGTGGTCATGAAAAAAGTGGTCAGCCCGCCGAATCTAGGCGTCTGGCTTCTATTTGTAAAATCGAAATTTCGTATTGATTCACTTGAAAAGCAACTCAATGTCCGAAAACCCCGACCGGCGCAGCCCGAATCTGTCGACGCGGCAGCTGCGTGCCTTCCTCGCGCTGGCCGAGCAGCGCAGCTTCACGCGCGCCGCAGCGGCCTGCCACCTGTCGCAGCCGGCCTTCAGCGCGCTGATCCGCACGCTGGAGACCGAACTGGACACGCGGCTGTTCGACCGCGACACGCGCAGTGTGCAGCTGACACCCGAGGGCCGGCTGTTCGAGCCTTCGGCGCGCCAACTGGTCGGCGATGTCGGCGCGGCGCTCAGCGAGCTGGGCGCCCATGTGCAGGGGCGCAAGGGCCGCGTGCATGTCGCGGCCCTGCCCTCGCTGGCAGCGGGCTGGCTGCCTGCGATTTTTGCGGAGTTCAGGAAAAACTCGCCAGGCATCGCGCTGAACCTCAGCGACCTGCTGTCCGACCCCTGCATCGAACTGGTGCGCAGCGGCAAGGCCGACTTCGCGCTGGCATCGACCGGCGCCGGACACGCCGGCCTGACGTTCGAGCTGCTGTGCACCGACCGCTTCTACCTGGTCTGCCGCAAGGACCACCCGCTGGCCAGCGAGAAGACACTGACCCTGAAAAAGCTGGTGCCCTATCCGTTTATCCACATGTCACGCAACAGCAGCGTGCGCCAGGCGCTGGACGCGGCCCTGCATCCGCTGCAGACACAAACCCTGCTCGAAGTCGACCAGCTCGCCACCGTGACCGGCATGGTCGAGGCGGGCCTGGGCATCAGCGTGGTGCCGGCGCTCACGCTGTTTCATTTCGAACGCAAAAGCCTGGTGACGCGGCCGCTGGCGGTGCCCAGCCTCACGCGCAAGATTTATGTGGTGCGGCGGCAGCAAGGCAGCCTGTCGGTCGCGGCCCAGGCGCTGCACGACCTGATTGTTCTGCGAATGCGGGGGTAGGCCAGTGGCTTGTCACTGGATTTCGCCTTTTCGCCCACTGCAATTGGGCTTGGCCAGCCATTTAGTTCATACGATCACGCTGCGGCTGCGGTTTGTTCCGGACAGCAGGACTAACTCCCCACTCCCAACCCCCCGCCCTTCCCTCGCCCCGCTGGGCGAGAGAAGGGAGCCTCATTTGGCCGCGTGCGCTGCGCTCGCGTGCAAACATGACGGTTCGTTGGGAGCCCCGCAGAAGAAGCGCTGCGCGCTTCTTCTGCTCCGGATTTTTATTCCCGAGTTCGTTTCTCACACCCGTCGGGCCGGGCCGAGGAGCGCAGACAAAAGCGGATCAGGGATCGCGATTGTCTGAGCCGAAGGCGAGTTCGAGCGAGACCCCGCTTTTGTCGAGCACCGCAGGTTGCCCCTGAGCGGCAGCGAAGGGGACCCGGACCATCGGGTCGCCTTTTCTTTGCTTACTTTCTTTTGGCGAAGCAAAAGAAAGTGAGTTGCCGCCGGGCAACCCCCGGCCAACAGGTGCAGGCATATCACGCGGCCCGGGGAAGCCAACATGGACCCCGGACCCAGTCCGGGATGAGAGGCGGCCTTACAACAAGGCCGCCGGCTCTTCGCTGGCCAGCACTTCCTGGGCCCAGGCCTGCAGCTTGCCGGCGTCGGCGCGCAGCACCTGCTGCTTGACCGCGAGGATCTGCGACGGGTGCATGGAGAAACTGCGCAGGCCCATGCCCAGCAGCAGACGCGTCATGTTCACGTCGCCGGCCATCTCGCCGCAGACGCTGACGCCCTTGCCCTGGGCGTTGCACTCGGCGATCGTGTCGGCGATCAGGCGCAGCACCGCCGGGTGGCAGGGGTCGTAGAGATGCGCAACCGACTCATCGGCACGGTCGATCGCCAGCGTGTACTGGATCAGGTCGTTGGTGCCTATCGACAAAAAGTCGAAGTACTTGAGGAACAGCTTGAGCGTCAGCGCCGCCGCGGGGATCTCGATCATCGCGCCCAGCTTGACCGGCCCGTAGCTGATGCCCTTGTTGTCAAGCTCGGCGCGCGCAAAATCCAGCAGCGACAGCGTGTGGCGGATCTCGCTGCCGTGCGCCAGCATGGGCACCAGCAGGTTCACCGGGCCATGCGCGGCGGCGCGCAGGATGGCGCGCAGCTGTGTGAGGAACATCGGCGGGTCGGCCAGGCTCCAGCGGATCGCGCGCAGGCCCAGCGCCGGATTGAGCTGGCCGTCCTGGGTGCGGCCGGCGAGCTTGTCCAGCGGCTTGTCCGAGCCGATGTCCACCGTGCGTATCGTCACCGGCAGGCCGTTCATGCCCTCGACCGCCTTGCGGTAGGCCAGGTACTGTTCCTGCTCGTCGGGCAGCTTGCTGCGGCCCATGAACAAAAACTCGCTGCGGAACAGGCCCACGCCCTGGGCGCCCACGCTCATCGCACCGGCGGTGTCGTCGGGCATCTCGATGTTGGCCAGCAGCTCGACTTTCTGGTCATCCAGTGTCACGGCCGGGGTGTTGATCAGGCGGTTCAGGCGCTGGCGCTCGAGCTCGCCCTGGCGCTGCTTGAAGCCGTACTCCGCCAGGATGATGGGCGAGGGATCAACGATCAACACGCCGGCATCGCCGTCGATGATGACCCAGTCGTCCTGCTCGATCAGCTGGCTGGCGCTGCGTGCGCCGACCACCGCCGGGATGTCCAGGCTGCGCGCGACGATGGCGGTGTGCGAGGTGCGGCCGCCGACGTCGGTGGCAAAACCGACAAACAGGCTTTGCTTGAACTGCAGCATGTCGGCCGGCGAGATGTCGTGCGCCACCAGCACCAGCGGCACGTCCATGGTGTCGTCGAGCAGCAAATCCTGCTGGCGCGCCGCCCGGCCTGCTGCCGGCGGCGGCGCGGGCAGCACCGGCGATGCCACCCCCTTCATGTAGCCGAGGATGCGCTCGACCACCTGTTCGAGGTCAGCCTTGCGTTCGCGCAGGTACTCGTCCTCCATGTCGTCGAACTGGCGCGCGATGATTTCGTACTGCGTGGTCAGCGCCCACTCGGCGTTGTAGAGCCGGTCGGTGATCCAGTGCTTGACGCCGCTGATGAGCTGCTCGTCCTGCAGCAGCATCAGGTGCACGTCGAGCAGCGCCGAGAGTTCATGCGGCGCGTCTTTGGGCAGGTCGCGCTGCACCCGCGTGATTTCCTCGGACACCGCATCACGCGCCACGCGCAGGCGCTGGATCTCTTCCACCGTCTTGGCCGCGTCGATGAAGTAATGCGCGACGTCGGCCCGGCTGGACGCCACCAGCACGGCGCGCCCGATGGCGATGCCTCGCGAGACAGCCAGACCGTGGACCGAAAAAGTCATGGCCTAAGGTCTCCGGCGCGTGGTTTTCGCGGAGCGGACATCGAGCCCGTTCCGCGAGTGGATGAAACCCTGGTCGACCCCGCCTTGCGGGGCCCTCGCCCTTCGGGTTTCATTCACCTTCCCCAAACTTGTCGTTGATCAGGGCAAGAATCGCATCCATGGCTTTCTGCTCGTCGGCGCCGTCGGTCTCGACATCGACCACGCTGCCCAGGCCGGCGGCCAGCATCATCACGCCCATGATGCTTTTGGCATTGACGCGGCGTTCGCCCTTGGTCATCCAGACCTCGCAGGCAAAACTGCCGGCGAGTTTGGTGAGTTTGGCGGACGCGCGGGCGTGCAGGCCCAGTTTATTGCTGATGGTCGTGCTGTTCTTTATCATGATTCCTGCGAGCCTGGTTCTGTGGTGCGGTGATCGCCACCTGCATCACACCCTGTGTTCCCCCCATCACCGCACGCGCCACCAGCGCATCCAGCGCCTCGTGCCGGTAGGACACGGTGCGCAGCAGCATCGGCAGGTTGACGCCGGTGATCAGCTTGGAGCGCACCCCGTCCACCAGCTTTTGCGCCACATTGCAGGGCGTCGCGCCGAACACGTCGGCCAGCACCAGCACATGCGAGGTGCCGAGCTGGCTGAACACGATGCGGGCCTGCGCCAGCGTTTCTTCGGGCGGCATGTTGGGCTGAACGTCCAGCGCCACCACACCTGCCGGGTTTTCCGGGAAGACGTGCAGCACGCATTGCCGCAGGGCCGAGGCCAAAGGCGCGTGGGCGATGATGAGAATGCCGTTCATTGCGGGGAATTATCAGCGCTCACACTGAGGAAATAGGCATATGAGGCGATACAACAACACAAAAACACTGCGAAGGCGGCCTGGAAGCTGGCCACCTCCGCCAGGCCCGCGGCCCTGAAGGCATCGATCAGCAGGCCGATTCCCCACTGCACCACAAACACGCCCGAGAAAATCACCAGGTTGTAGGCCGACAGCGCCCGCCCGGCCAGCGAGGCATGAAAAGCCATGCCGACCGCCGGCTGCGCCAGGCTCATGGCGCTGCAACTCATGCAGAACAGCGCCCAGCCGAACCAGCCGGTCGCCGGGCCCCCCGCTATATTGAAGGCCAGCACCGCGATGCTCAGCGGCACACCCCAGGCCACCAGCCGCGTCGCATGCCAGCCGTGCCGGTTCAGCCAGGGGTTGACCATGCCCCAGGTCCAGAAGGTCACCAGCATGGTGGCGTTGATGTAAAACAGGCCGGTGGCCGACTCCAGCGGCGTGTAGCCCGCCACCCGCACCATCCAGGGGCCGGCCCACAAGGTCTGCACCGCCACCAGCCCGCCGTAGTTGCAAAAAGCCAGCGGCGTCATCTTCTGGAAATAGCGGTTGCGCAGAACGTCGGCGTAGCGGCCGGGAGGCGCATCGGCAAGTGTCACTTCCGGTGTGGCCGAACGCAGCGAAGGGCCGCCCCGAGCAAGTTCAGCCCCCCCGGGGGGCAGCGACGACACGTGAGTGCGGAGCGTGGGGGCCATATTCCACTGGGGGACCAGCCAGGCGATGCCCAGCATGGAAAGGACAATCAGGCCGGCCAGGATCCAGAACAGCGCGCGCCAGCCGGTCAGCGGCATCAGCCACTGCACCGGCAGGGTGGACGCCAGCATGCCCAGCGACGCGGTCATCAGCATCCAGGAGTTGGCGCGCAGCAGCGCGGCCGGCGCCAGCCAGCGCCGGTAACCGGTCAGCGGCGCCATCAGGCAGGCGCTGACACCCGCGCCCAGCACCACGCGCGCCGCCAGCAGCCCGCTGAAACTGGTGGCCATCGAAAACGCCAGGCTGCCGAGCACCGACAAGCCCAGGAACCAGAGGATCACGCGTTTCGGGCCGTGGCGGTCCAACCAGGCGCCCAGCGGCAGCTGCATGGCCGCGAAACCAAGGAAATAACCGCCGGCCAGCAGGCCGAGGTCGCGCGCGTGCAGCGCAAACTCCTGCGTCAGCACCGGCGACAGCGTGGCCGTGATGGCCCGCACCAGGGCCGAGCAGAAGTAGGCCGCGGCAAATGCCAGGAAAACAAGCACCGCGGTTTTTTTGTCCAGGTAGCCGGCGCTGTCGGCCTGCGCCGCCGTCATGAACCGGGCTCGAACTTGAGGCTGGAGAAATAGGTCTCGGCCACCACGGGGTCGATCACGCCGGCATACAGCACCACCTGAAACAGCTGGGACCCGCGCGAAAAATAGGCGGCCTGGCCGGCCACGGCCTGCCCGTCGCCGCGCCGTCCGCTGGACTTCACCATCAGCGCCGGCGCGCCGCCCGCCATGCCGGAAGGACGGAAGGGCGTGACCTGGGTGGCGCCCGCCGCCGTGCCGACCGGCCCGGCCTTCATGTTGGCCAGGGTCAGCGCCTGCCACTGGGCCAGCACCGCCTCAGCCCGGGACGCATCACCGATGTCGGCCACCGCCACTGCAAAGGTCGCCTCGCCGGCATCACAGCCCAGCATGCGCAGGGGCACCGGCTGGCCGCCCAACGGCACCGTTTTTTCGGCCCGGTCGGGTTTGCAGGGCAGCAGCAGGCTCAGCGCGGTGTTGTCGGGCCGGACTTCGCGCCAATTGAAGGTCGGGTTGCAGGCGGCCAGCAGCAGCAGCAGCACGGCGGCCGGCCGCATCGCGCGCGGGTAGAAACTCATAAGCATGCATGGCACTTTACAGGGCTTTGCACCGCTTTGGCGTCCGCAGCCCTGGTTTGCACCAATCTGGGCACGCCGCTTGCTTGGATGGACAGCATGTCTTCTGCCCTGCGCCTTGCCTCCACGCCCCCGGCCCTGCAGCCGGCTGCTTATCTGCCCGGCGCCGACCAGCCGGTCTGGCGCGACAAGCTGTCGCAGTTGCTGGAATCCACCGGCGAAGGCATTTTCGGTATCGACATGCACGGCTGCTGCACCTTCATCAACCGTGCCGGCGCTGAACAGCTCGGTTTTGCACCGGACGAGGTGCTGGGCAAAAACATGCACGAACTGGCCCACCACAGCCATGCCGACGGCGCGCATTACCCTGAGCATCTCTGTCCGATCTTCAACGCCTTCCGCATGGCGCTGCCCTGCCGCATCGACACCGAGCTGTTCTGGCGCCGCGACGGCAGCGCGTTCGCGGTCGAATATTCGTCCTACCCCATCGTCGACGGCGGCGTGGTGCAGGGGGCGGTGGTCACCTTTGTCGACATCTCGGCGCGCAAACGGGCCGAGGAAGCCCTGCGCCACGCCAATGACGTGCTGGAACAGCGTGTCAGTGAGCGCACACAGGCGCTGTCCGAGGCGCTGCAGCAGCTGCGCGAACTCTCGGCCTACACCCACACCGTGCGCGAGGAAGAGCGCACCCGTATCGCGCGCGAGGTGCACGACGAACTCGGCAGCCTGCTGGTGGCGCTGAAAATGGACGTCGGCTGGCTGGACAAACGCCTGGGTGAGCAGCAGCAGCGCGAGCCGGTGGCGGCGCAGCTGATGCGCGACACCATGCGCCACAAATGCCAGAACATGGGGCGGCTGATCGAGGCCGCGGTGGACAACGTCGGCCGCATCATCACCGACCTGCGCCCCAGCATCCTCGACCACCAGGGCCTGTGGGCCGCGCTGGACTGGCAGGCGCACGAGTTTGTGCAGTCGGCCGAACTGGCGCTGGACTGGCAGATGGATGTGGAGCAGGCGGTGCCGCTGCCCGAGCCCTCGGCCATGGCGATCTTCCGCATCTTCCAGGAAATGCTCAGCAATGTCGGCCGCCACGCCGAAGCCAGCCAGCTGGCCATCACCATCGTGGCGACGGCCGGCGAGATCAGCATCCGGGTCCAGGACAACGGCCGCGGCGCCCCGCCCCAGGCCTTCGAGGCGGCCAATGCCTATGGCGTGATGGGCATGCGCGAACGCGCGCGCCACCTTGGCGGCAGCCTTGAAATCAGCAGTGAAATCGGCCGCGGGTCCTTGTTCCACCTGCGTATCCAGCTCCCAAAACCATAGCAAGCATGACCCCACTGAACATCCTGATCGGCGACGACCACCGCATCGTGCGCGAGGGCCTGAAACAGGTGCTGGCCGACGCGCCGGACATCGCCGTCGTGGCCGAAGCCGAAACCGGCCCCGACATCCTGGCCAAAGTCGAGGCGCTGGGCGGCCCCGCCGGGCTGGCCGCCGTGCTGCTCGACATTGCGCTGCCGGGCCGCGACGGCATGGACGTGCTGCAGGCGCTGAAAAATGACTGGCCGCAGCTGCCCGTACTGATGCTCAGCACCTACCCCGAAAAGCAGTACGCGGTGCGCTGCATCAAGCTGGGTGCGGCCGGTTACCTCAACAAAAGCGCGAATCCCGACGACATGATTGCCGCGGTGCGCAAGGTCGCCGGCGGCGGCCTCTATGTGTCGGCCCTCACCGCCGAGGCGCTGGCCAGCGCGGTCGGCGGCAGCGCCGGGCGCAGCGGCGCCGAAGCGCTGTCACACCGCGAGCACCAGGTGTTCCGGCTGCTGACAGCCGGCAAGTCGGTGGGCGAGATCGGCACCCAGCTGGGCCTGGCATCCAACACCGTCAGCACCTACCGCCTGCGCATCCTCGAAAAAACCGGCACCAAAAACGACGTGGAGCTGGCGCTGTACGCCGAGCGCCACGCCCGGGCACCGGCCGGCTCCTGAGGCGCAACTGGCGCGCGGCGCTGTCCTACGGCCGCTTGGGTGACCGCTGCTTAACAAGCCGTCCCCGATGCGCCATGCTGGCTGCAGCCGGCTCCGCCGCCTGAATGCCAGAACCCCCAAGGAGACTTTCATGACCACCGTATCCGACGTGATGACCCGCCATGTGCGCACCCTCAGCCCCAGCAGCACCGTGACTGAGGCCGCCAAAGCCATGGAGGAACTGGACGTGGGCGTCATCCCGGTGTGCGAGGGCGACAGCCTGGTCGGCATGGTGACCGACCGCGACATCGTGGTGCGCGCCGTGGCCCAGGGCCTGGACGGCGACACCGCGCTCGCCAAGGTGATGAGCACCGACATCCGCACCGCGCGCGAAAGCGATGACCTCGACACCGTGCTGGCCGACATGGCAGCCAGCCAGATCCGCCGCCTGCCGGTGCTGGACAGCGAAGAGCACCTGATCGGCATCATTTCGATCGGCGACATCGCGGTCAAGGGCCAGGACGAGGAAGACGTCGGCCAGTCGCTTGGCGAGATTTCCACGCCGGCATAAAGCCAAGCTCAGCGGCTTCCTCGTCATTGCGGGCCGGACCCGCCATCCATGCCTCGCGAGCCGGGGCATTGGCCGTGCAGCATGGATCCCGGATCGAGTCCGGGATGACAGCTTCATTGATACGCGCTGATTTGGTGCATCGGCAACAAGTCGCCTGCGATCGGCGCGCTTGCGGCACATTTCACCCCTGACAAACAGTTTCCCGGGTGACGTTCCGACGCCTGCCAGACCTTCTAAATGGCCTGTGACGCCGATTTTGTAGTGCCCGCCCTACACGGCGTCATGGCATCAACAGCGAATTACGGCGCCCCTGCCTCTCACGGCCAAAGTGGCCCGGCGTTTGCAAGACAGCCGCATCTTCAACTGAAAGGTGCGTGCCATGTCTGACTACTTCTCGCCTTACGACGCCGACAAACCGCTGATGCTCAAGTGCAGCTGCGGCAAGGACCACACTGTGGCCGACCACCACGCCGCGGTTGCCGCTGACAGCGCCGCCATCGAGCTGCGCCGCCGCAGCCAGACCAGCGAGTTCGAGGCCTACTCCAACGAGTTCATTGAAGCCACGCTGGTCAAAGCCCTGTTTCCGCAGGATGAGGTGCGCCGCCGCTTCCTGCGCGCCGTCGGCAAGGGCACGGCCATGGCGGCGATTGCCAGCGTGCTGCCGGTCGGCACCATGCAGGCCATGGCCCAGGACGCCGGCAAAAAGCCCGGCACGCTGGAAAAAACCAACCTGAAAATCGGCTTCATCCCCATCACCTGCGCCACACCGCTGATCATGGCGCACCCGCTGGGCTTTTACAAACAGCAGGGCCTGTCCGTCGAAGTGACCAAAACCGCCGGCTGGGCGCTGATCCGCGACAAGATGATCAACAAGGAATACGACGCGACGCACTTCCTGTCGCCGATGCCGCTGGCGATCTCCATGGGCCTGGGCTCCAACGCCACGCCGATGAACGTGGCGACCATCCAGAACATCAACGGCCAGGCCATCACCATGGCGCTCAAGCACAAGGACAACCGCGACCCGAAAAACTGGAAGGGCTTCAAGTTCGCGATTCCCTTCGAGTTCTCGATGCACAACTTCCTGCTGCGTTATTACCTGGCCGAAGCCGGCCTGAACCCCGACACCGACGTGCAGCTGCGTGTGGTGCCGCCGGCCGAGATGGTGGCGAATCTGCGCGCCGGCAACATCGACGGCTTCCTCGGCCCCGATCCTTTCAACCAGCGTGCTGTGTATGAAGAAGTCGGGTTCATCCACCTGCTGACCAAGGACATCTGGAACGGCCACCCCTGCTGCGCCTTCGGCACCTCGACCGAGTTCATCCAGAAGAACCCCAATACCTTTGCCGCGCTCTACCGCTCGGTGCTGACGGCTGCCGCCATGGCGCGCGACCCGAAAAACCGCGAACTGATCGCCAAAGTGATTGCGCCTGCGCAGTACCTGAACCAGCCCGAAGCCGTGCTGAACCAGGTGCTGACCGGCAAATTTGCCGACGGCCTGGGCAACATCAAGACCGTGCCGGACCGCGCCGACTTCGACCCGATGCCGTGGCAGTCGATGGCGGTCTGGATGCTGACGCAGATGAAACGCTGGGGCTACGTCAAGGGCGAGGTCAACTACAAACAAATCGCCGAAAAAGTCTTTTTGATCACCGATGCCAAGAAGTACATGAAGGAACTCGGCCAGGCGACGCCCGAGGGCGCCTACCCCAAGTTCAAGATCATGGGCAAGGAGTTCGACGCGGCCAAGGCCGATGCCTACGCGAAGAGCTTCCCTATCAACAAGATGGCCTGAAGAACCCAGCAATGCGCCGCCACCGCCTGACCGTTCGGGCTGAGCCTGTCGAAGCCTCTGTAGAAGTGATGGAGAACCCTTCGACAAGCTCAGGGCGAACGGAAAGACGGACCCAGCCCCTGCGGTTGGTAACGGCCAACGCAACCCACTGATCCCACCATGAACCTCTTCAAAACCCTGGGCTTTCGCGCAGCCATCGTCTCCGTCGTGATCTTCGTGGTCTTTATCGCCATCTGGTCGGCCGCGACCAAAGCGCCGGCCAGCACCGGCGGCAATGTCACCGGCATGACGGCCGAGCAGATCGAATACCAGAAGATGATGGGCAAGGACCCGGGCGCCGCCAAGGCCTCCGGCTTTCCGACGCCGATGCAGATGGGGCGGACCTTCGTCGACCAGCTCAGCGATCCGTTTTACGACCGCGGCCCCAACGACAAGGGCATCGCGATCCAGCTCGGGCATTCACTGGGCCGCGTCGCGCTGGGTTTCCTGCTGGCCTGCCTGGTGGCCATCCCGCTCGGATTTGTGATCGGCATGTCGCCGCTGCTGCGCCGCGCGCTCGATCCCTTCATTCAGGTGCTCAAGCCGATTTCGCCGCTGGCCTGGATGCCGCTGGCGCTCTACACCATCAAGGACTCGTCGACCTCGGGCATCTTCGTGATTTTTATCTGCTCGGTCTGGCCCATGCTGATCAACACCGCCTTCGGTGTGTCGGCTGTCAAGCGCGAATGGCTCAACGTCGCCAAGACACTGGAAGTCAAGCCGCTGCGCAAGGCCTTCCTCGTCATCCTGCCGGCCGCCGCACCGACCATCCTGACCGGCATGCGGATCTCCATGGGCATCGCCTGGCTGGTGATCGTCGCCGCCGAGATGCTGGTGGGCGGCACCGGTATCGGCTACTTTGTCTGGAACGAATGGAACAACCTGTCGCTGACCAATGTGATTTTTGCCATCGTCGTGATCGGCGTGATGGGCATGCTGCTGGACCTGATGTTTGCACAGATGCAGAAGTGGGTGACCTATGCTGAATAGTCCCCCACCCGGCGCCGCAACAGGCCGCCCCTTCCTGCAGGTCGAGGGCCTGGCCAAGTCCTACCCCGGCACCAGCGAGCCGGTGTTCGACGAGGTCAACTTCAGCATCAACCGCGGCGAGTTTGTCTGCATCATCGGCCATTCGGGCTGCGGCAAGACCACGATTCTCAATGTGCTGGCAGGCCTCGAAAGCGCCAGCGCCGGCCATGTCTTCATGGACGGCCGCGAGGTCGCCGGCCCCAGCCTGGAGCGCGGCGTGGTGTTCCAGGGCCATGCGCTGATGCCCTGGCTCACCGTGCGCAAAAACATCGCTTTTGCGGTGCGCTCCAAGTGGCCGGACTGGACCAATGCCCAGGTCGACACCCATGTCAAAAAGTATGTGGACCTCGTCGGCCTGTCCGGCGCCATCGACAAAAAGCCCTCGGCGCTGTCAGGCGGCATGAAGCAGCGCGTCGGCATTGCGCGCGCTTTTGCGATCGAGCCCAAGATGCTGCTGCTCGACGAGCCTTTCGGTGCACTGGACGCACTGACACGCGGCACCATCCAGGACGAGTTGCTGGCCATCGTGCGCGAAACGCACCAGACAGTGTTCATGATCACGCACGACGTGGACGAGGCTGTGTTGCTGGCCGACAAGATCCTCTTGATGAGCAACGGCCCGCAGGCGCGTGTGGCCGAGATCGTGCGCAACACCATGCCGCGCGACCGCCAGCGCGCCACCGTGCACCACGACCCGCAGTACTACCCGCTGCGCAACCACCTGGTCGATTTCCTGGTGGCGCGCTCCAAGGATTTGTCGCACGGCAAGGCGCCGGCGCACCCGCCGACGGTGGAACCCGGCCGCGGCGCGCTCGCCGACGCCCCCGCCTCCGTCACCCTGAAAGCTGTCGCATGAGCACCGAACAAGCCCGCCCGCCACTGCCGCCCTTCACGCTGGAGACCGCAAAAGAAAAGGTGCAGAAGGCCGAAGACGCCTGGAACAGCTGCGACCCGGACCGCGTGGCGCTGGCCTACACCGAAGACTCGGTCTGGCGCAACCGCGCCGACTTCTTCTCGGGCCGGCCCATGATCCGCGAGTTCCTCAAACGCAAATGGGCGAAAGAGCTGGACTACCGGCTCAAGAAGGAACTCTGGGCCTTCACCGGCAACCGCATCTCGGTGCGTTTCGAGTACGAGTGGCACGACGACGCCGGCTTCTGGTTCCGCTCCCACGGCAACGAGCAGTGGGAGTTCGACGAACTGGGCCTGATGCGCCGCCGCGAGGCCAGCATCAACGACGTGCCGATCAAGGAAGCCGAGCGCAAATTCCATTGGCCGCGCCCGGTGGCTGCATGACCATGAAAACGAGCCCTCCCCGTTTCATCTACCCGTTCGCCCTGAGCCTGTCGAAGGGTTCTTCGGTCTTCGAGGTACAGGCTTCGACAAGCTCAGCCCGAACGGCATGACACCTGCAGCTATTTAACTCTCACTTTCCCATTTTTATTCACAGGAGCAACACGCATGAACCGCAACGACGTCACTGAAAAAATCATCACCGCCAAAGTGTCCAAGGGCATCACCTGGGAATCGGTCGCCAAAAAGGTCGGCCTCAGCAAGGAGTGGGTGACCGCCGGTTGCCTGGGCCAGATGACGTTTGACGAGAAGCAGGCCAAAGTTGTCGCCAAGATTTTTGGTCTGAATGCCGAAGAGCAAAAGTGGCTGCAGGTTGTTCCGTACAAGGGTTCGCTGCCCACACCCGTACCGACCGACCCGCTGATCTACCGCTGGTACGAAATCGTGAGTGTCTACGGCACGACCATCAAGGAACTGATCCACGAAGAGTTCGGCGACGGCATCATGAGCGCCATCGACTTTTCCATGGACATCGTGCGCACGCCCGATCCCAAGGGTGACCGCGTGAATGTGGTGTTGTCCGGCAAATTCCTGCCCTACAAGACCTATTGAGCCCTTGCGGCCGGCGAGCCTGGCGCTGCCGGCCCGCCGTGCCTGCGGCGTCTCAGCCGGCAACGCCGCGCGCGCCCAGCAGCGCGATCGCGAAGTAGCTCCAGTCTGAAAGAATGTGCGCGCCGGTCGAGACCCAGAGATTTTTGGTCTTGATGTACGCCAGCGTCAGCACCAGGCGGGCGCTGCCGATGATGAGCAGGCATTGCACCCAGTTCCAGCCATAGGTCGGCAGGTGCAGCGCGGCGAACACCAGCGCCGACACAATCCAGGCGCCCACCACGGCCCGCCGGCGCGACCAGCCCAGGCGCGTGTGCAAAAAGTAAAGGCAGGCCAGGAAAGGCAGCACCGTCAGCACCTCCTCGCCCAGCAACTGCGGCAGCGTCTCGGCCAGCTTCAGGCCCAGCGCCTCGCGCGACAACTGCGACAAACCCGCCACCACCGGATTGGCCGTGGTGCCATGCACCTGTATGACCAGCAAGCCGACAGCAAAACTGATCACGATGTTGAGCAGCCCGAAACCGACCATCCAGAGCACATCCCTGACACCGACGCGGCGGAACAGCGCCGTCCATCGCCCCCGGGTGACGATGGCCAGCCCCACCAGCGGGAAACCCAGAAAGAGAAACGCCGGCACCAGTTGCCCCACCCCGGTCCGCAAGAACGGCACCGGCAGCATCAGCGAGGCAAAGCCCAGCACCAGCATGCCCAGCACAAACAGCCATTGCCGGCCTGAAACGGCGACGGGCTGGCCCTTGTAGTAGGGGAAGTCGTCGTTGGGACGTTCGAGGAAATTGAATCGGTCGGTCTGCGTCAAGGCGGCCTCTTGCGTGGAAGGACGATGACGCAGAGACTAAATCAAGAGACAAGGGCCTGTCCAGCGGAGCGTGCCGAGCCGCGGGCTGGGTTGGAGGGGTGCTTTTCCTTGTTTAAAGCCGATCAAGACAGGCGGAAGATCTGCCCCAGCACAGACGCCCCGAAAAAGCACCAGCCGACAAACGAGGCCCCTGACTTGAAGCTTTCATAGTGGTGTTCGTTGTTGCGCCTGTCATAGTGATCGATCACCAGGGCTAGCGCCACCGCTGCAGAGCAGACCAGCGCGCCATACATCATCCACGCGCCAGTGCCGTGGAGATGAACGCCACCGCGTTTCGAGGGAATAAAGAGGTCATCGATATACAGGCCCCAGGCACCATAGGCCAGAAGGAAAATGGCGAGACATGTACGGCCAACCCGTTGCCCGACCGAGAAATGGTTGGGTTTGTGCTTGCGTGGGATGTCAGCTTGGCGCATCAGGAGTTCCGCCGTTCCTCGGAAAAGTCTAACGCGCCAGATGCAAGCATCGCGGAACTGAAATCCGCGACGGCTCCATGAGCGCGATCAATCTCTCCATAAGCACCGTGCGCGGGCCAGACCCTGGGCAACCGTATCAACGAGGTTCTATTGGAAATGTTTTTTTCCGTATGGACTCACTGCTCTTCGCCAAGGGCATCGCGCTACGGTGGCCTGGAACCGCGGACAGCGGCTTACTTTCGCGTGCCAAAGAGGTAGCCGATGATCGCTCCAGCTATGGGGGTGATTGCAGGCACTATCGCGCTGAAAATCTCTTTGCCAGCCCCTTTAGGGTCGGCAAAATAAAGAATACTTACAAAAACGATGAGCAGCAAAATTCCGGTGAAGGTGGCCGCGGCGAAACGAATTTTGCTGGATTCAAAATTCGCGCCGTCCGGGGTTTTAACCACTACCCAGGCGCCAATCACAATACCCACGACAACGACAAACAAAGCGACCGCCACCAATGCATTTGAGTCCAGCATCATCTACTCCTTTCAGAAGCCATCAGCTCACGGTCAGCACTTTTAGCTGTAAGCGTGAGGGCATTCTAGGTAGTCGTTGCTGCTTGGGAATCCCCCAAATGGAGGAGACTCAAACTATGGCGCACCGAACCGAAGTTACTAGAGACCTTTCACCCGGCATGCAACCAGCAGCAGGCCGAAACCAATGATCCACGACCAGGTCGCGATCGGCTCACCCACGCGCACCACACCGAAGTGCGCGAGCAGCGCAACCACAAACAGCACCAGGGAGATCACCCATACGACGAAGGTCGGGGCTTTGCCGGAGAAATTGCGCATGGTGTGTTCCTTGTGGTTGTCAACTGAGGCAGTTTGAGTTTAGGGCTCAACAACTCGAGGTTCTCTACAAAGCGCCGCTGCCTGACGCGAGCGCGGGAAGAATTGGGCCTCGCCATGCGAGAAGGCACCTTGCATTAAGAGGGTTCTGTGCCTGCTTAGCCTTAGCCTGACCGTCGGTTGCAGCGCAAAGGGCGACCAGTCATGAGGTAGGCACCCGACTAGGGAACTCGTAAACAAACTTCAGGAGCATCTCCGAGAAGGCTACCAGTTCCTCAGCGTCGGCTAGACCCATCAAGGAAATTTCGTGTGTAGCTTCGTTCCCCTTCTTTCGTATGTGGTCTACCCACCCCCTTCCATTTGGTGGAATGAACCCATTGGCCGCGAGATACTCGACATACTCAATGAATTTCAAGCCTTCCTTTGCACCTTGCTGCACAGCGATGTTCATTAGCAGCTTCCTGCTCGCCAATACAGACGCAGTGAAGGCTGAAACTGAACAACAAACCCGCGCCTCACGGTACAGTTGCTCAAGCTGAGACGGCAAGTTCCCCACGTCGTTCCCGGGCGTCACACCCGGATACTGGGTCCCAGATGGGTCAAAGTACGTGGGCTTTTGGCAGTTTGGGCAAACGTAAATTTTATCCCTGCCATTTGCGGTGGAGTAACCCTTATCGTTCGCCACGTTGAACCCGCAAAACCCACATCGATATTGCCGTGGCCCGAGCCCGTGTATTTGTTGCCAACTCATTGCTCCCTTACTCCTCACGATAAGTTGAATCTGCGCGCTTACATAACAATGTCGTCCAGATTGACCCGCTAGTCAGATAGCACTTCGTGAAACTAAGTGAACTTTCAATCGTTGCCACTCGGCAGTGCACCTAAAGACGCGCTCAATTAGATGCAGCGCCAAATCACTGCACCTATCGCCATTTCGCTTGGGCATTGCGAAAGACCTCTCTAAACTGAGCGATCACTTGGACCTCCGCATCTGTACTGAGCGGCGTCAGTTTGAAGTGTCGCCTCCGCTTATGGTGAGCGAGAACACGATCGACCGATCGACCGTCGCTATTGCTAAGCATAAACCGCCCTTCAGCCCCCAGCTCTGCCGTGGTGCCAAGGAACTCTCGCCCCAATGCTATGCCCAGTTTGCCAGTGTAGAACTTGCACTCTGCAGTCAGGAGAACAGCAGCTTTCTTCGGGTGAACCCAAGTCCGTCGGCAAAAGACTGCTTCTGCCTCCTCTATGACCGCCAAATCGCACTCGTGTAGCACCCCGGCAAGACCTTCAACATATACCCCGATGTGAGCCTCATACGACAAGCCACTTTGAAAGTCGATTGTTGCATGCGTGTAGTCCTTTGCCGGCGAGTAGATACGCCCAGGTGCAGTGCGAAACCTAAGTGGCGATGGATTAAGTGCGCCTGACGCAGCCTGAAATTTTATGCTCGCGCCTTCTTCTTTGGCGGCTCGAAGCGCCAACGTGAGAACGTAAACCTCGAATGCATCGTTTGCCTGTCCAGCACTTGCGACAGGTGCATGCCCTGCTAGCGTAGCGTTGTAAGCCGCTTGAAGGTCAGCAAGCGTGGTCATGACTTAAGTTCTTGAGTGAATTTTTCGAATCTCTGGCGGATGTTCTCAATAGTTTCCTTATCAGCCGATACTTCAACTACATAAGAACCATCAATGCGCTCTTCGTCATCAGGAGTAGCGAACTCAATTCGACTTGAGGCCGCGCCCAGGTCCTTAAGAGATTTGGCAGTAGCGGCCTGAATCGCCGGAAGAGTCACGAATACTTCGTGCAAAGCAAACCTGATCAGCGCAAGTTTTTCCGCTTCGTCGTAAGGACGAGAGGTTTCGTATTTCTCGCGTTTGATCCGTTCTTTGGACGATATTTCGGATTCAACCTGTCGAAACGCTACTTGAGACTCTCCGCCGTGCTCTTTCGCGCTTTGAGCAATCCCCTCCGCGAAAGACGACACTAGGTGGTCAAGCACCCATCCAACTTTGTCTTCCCTACGCAGGAAATCAAGTGCTGTTTTGCTCGTCTCGTCCATGGGTGATGCAAACCAAATTGTTGAAATGACGATTGAATTCGGCTATTGAGAACCACTGTCAGCATTAACTAGTATGTGCATCACCAGCTTGCTTCCCAGGGATTCCCATTCCGCGCAAAACCCATCGCGTAGTCTCTGTCGAGAGAGGCTCTTGTCGTCCTTTGAAGCCCCGCAGATCCCCAAAGGGTCGGAACTTAGCTGTTTCGTAGACGAGCTCATTAAAGCCAACGGAGAAATCAAAAACGTCGATTAAAGCAGTGCGCGCTTGGACATCACTCCACTTTTTCCCATGGATAACCTTGTCGCGCACCGCCTCGGCCTCTGACAGCTTTTTGAGCAAAGCTCCATCTATGGCGATGCCAAAAACTATCTTAAAAAGCTCCCGAAACCGACTCCTAGACATATGGTCCTTGTCTACCAATTCGCGCGTCAAGAGGCTATCGGTTCGATGCAACTTAACAATTCCACAATAAATGGTTTCGTGTTTAAGTCGTTCAATTCTCGAAAAAACGTACGCAATTGCAACGTCCCAAGAATAGTTTTTAACAAGCTCTTCAAATGTGGGGAAGTAATTGCGGATATCTTCTGGCGAACCACGATAGCTTTGAAGAACTTGAAGATAGTTTGCTGGCGTCGGCATGGTTGATCTTATTCTAGGCCGCCATCTAATTCTGCTCATCCCCTAATCAGAGGAGTACGGGACTGTTTTATGAAATGCGCCTACTAAAACATCAAGACCTTGTAAGACGGCCAAAGAATTGGGCAACGCTCGCCTCCAGTGAGTTCGTCGATGATCAAGGCAAAATGCCCCCATGAACTCCCTGGCCGGCATCCGCATCCTCGGCCTCTCCCGCGTGCTGGCGGGCCCCTGGTGTACCTGGTCCCTGGTTGACCGGCATGTAGCCCTCACAGGGGCTTCGCCATGACCGCAAGGTAGTAGCCGCCCGCGTATTCATCAATACGTCCAGTCTCAACGTACCCATGCCTGGCGTAGAACGCAGGCCCTTGCCATTCAAAGGTTTCAAGTGCCGCATTCGTCGCGCCCATTTCTCGGGCAAGTCGTTCGGCCTCCAGCAGCAAGGCGCTACCGATGCCGCTGCGACGCTGGCTTTCGTCCACAAAAAGCACTTCCACGCGAAGCCAGTACATGGCGACGATGGCTCGAAGACCGCCAACAACATGGCCTTCGCCATCTCGCGCGTTCAGGCGGATGTACTGGACTTCCGGATACTCCCCCATAAAGCCGTAGTTGAAGTGACGCAGACGCCGGCCAATGTCGCCGGAGCGAACTTCTTCGTCGGTTGCGGAGGAGACTGTGACCCCGTTCATGGCGAGGAAGCTGGTTGACACTGCGCCTGGTCAGCGCCAATCCCAACAGCGGCCCGGCTCGATCTCATGACTTGCGCGCGGCGGCCTGTTTGCCATACCAGCCGAAAGACCACCGGATGCCGACGTAGTAGATCGCGGAAATGACGACGAAAGCACCCAGCACAAAGACCAGACCCATGCCCGATGTCAACCCGCGCGACAGGCCGCGCAGGCTTCCCGGTATCAGGAAAACGAGAACAAGGGCCGTGAGGACCAGGGACACCAGCCAGGTGGCCAGCAGCGCGCGCCAGGCAAACGCCTTGGTTTCCTCAGGTGTGGGTGCACGGGCATGCGCTTTCACGAAGGACGATGCCGCGAGGATGCTTGCGCCCAGTGCGGCGCCGACCGCCATGCCACTGCCGGACTTGAGGTTCAGGATCGATGCAACAACGCCTATGGCGATCGTCATCAGGAAGTTGGTGACGGTGAAGATGACGATGTAGCGGGTCAAAACGCCCTCCCTGGAATTTTGTGAATTTTGGCGGGAGTAATCACAACAATTCCTTGTAGGTCCATCCATAGCAAGATATTCCACCCTTGCGAGAGGGTGCCGACCCGTCAATCCAGTCGCAGCTTGCGTTACGCTGGGCTGCCCTGGTGCCCATCGCCGTGAACACCGGCGGTCGCGTCGCATCCGGATTGACGTACAGCTGAATGATGTCCCCGGATTGAAGGCTCAGGCCTTTCGGGACCAATACCTTTGCAAACGCAACCGTATCGTAGATGGCCACCGTTGCGAACTGCTGCTGCCGCACTTGTTGCAAGGCAAGCATGCATGCACCATCCCGCTTTAAACACGCGTCACTCTTGAGCACCGCGTCCTCGGGAATGTCATTGGAAACCAAGACCATCCCGTAAATGTGCTTTCCCGCGATACGCCAATAGGTATCAGGCGAGGCGGCTTGCGGCGAGCTTGCACACCCGACGAGAAAACTGCAAAGCAATAGAGGAAGAAAGAAGAATTTCACGTTTTTCCTAAGGTAGTGCCCGCCTGGAAGGCGCACAAGGTTTTCATGTCGAGCCTAGCCTGAAAAATAGTGGCGTCACAACACTTGCGGCGAAGCCGCGTCCCGATTTTTGGGCCCGTGCCGATTGACATCGTTTCAAGGTCGTCCGGTGGCCACTGCCAGCGGATTCTAGGCGGGCAGTGCGTTCCACTCGTCCCCCAATCGCAGGAGCTGTGGCTTTTTAGCGCCGCCAGCCGCGCTGGTTCAACTAACCACCGCCTCCACGCCAAGGCAAAATGCCCCCATGAACTCCCTAGACGGCATCCGCATCCTCGACCTCTCCCGCGTGCTCGCGGGCCCCTGGTGTACCCAGACGCTGGCCGACCTCGGTGCCGACGTGATCAAGATCGAACGCCCCGGCACCGGTGACGACACGCGGACCTGGGGGCCGCCGTTTTTGCAGGACAGTGCGGGCGCCGACACGGCCGAGGCCGCGTATTACCTGGGCACCAACCGCAACAAACGGTCGCTGACCTGTGACATCGCCAAACCCGAAGGCGCGGCGCTGATCCGCGAGCTGGTGGCGTTTTGCGATGTGTTTGTCGAGAACTTCAAGGTCGGAGACATGGCGCGGTATGGGCTGGACTATGCCTCGCTCAAGGCCCTCAACCCCAAGCTGGTGTATTGCTCGGTCACCGGCTTCGGCCAGACCGGGCCGTATGCCGAACGCGCGGGGTATGACTACGCGATCCAGGGCATGGGCGGGCTCATGAGTGTGACGGGTGAGCGTGACGACCTCGGCGGCGGGCCGCAGAAGGTCGGTGTGGCGGTGTCGGATCTGATGACAGGCATGTACGCGACCGTCGCGATTCTGGCCGCGCTCCGCCATGCCGAAAAAACCGGCGAGGGCCAGCAGGTCGACATGGCGCTGCTGGACACGCAGGTGGCGATGCTGGCGAACCTGGGCGCCAACTATCTGGTCAGCGGCAAGGTGCCGGGGCGCGCCGGCAATGCGCACCAGAACATCGTGCCTTACCAGGTGTTCGAGGTGGCGCCGGCTTCTGATGGGAACAAGGACCACATCATCATCGCGGTCGGCAACGACTCGCAGTATGTGAAGTTCTGCACCGTGGCCAACATTCCCGAGCTGGGCGTGAACCCGCTGTTTGCCAAGAACCGCGACCGCGTGCGCAACCGCGCGCAGCTGGTGCCCATCCTCGAGACGGTGATGAAAACGCGGACCAAGGCCGACTGGCTGGCGGCGCTGGAAGCGGCCAAGGTGCCTTGTGGCGCGATCAACAACCTGGCCGAGGTGTTTGATGATCCGCAAATCGAAGCGCGGCACATGGTCACCGAGTGGCAGCACCCCGTCAAAAACGACTTGCGCCTGGTGTCCAGCCCGATCAAACTGAGTGCCACGCCGGTACGCACCGACCTGCCGCCGCCGCTGCTGGGCCAGCACACCGACGAGGTCTTGCGCGATGTGTTGAACTACTCGGACGCGCAACTGTCCGACCTGAAACGCAAAGAGGTGATCTGATGGCAAATTTTGTTCTGGTGCATGGCGCCTGGCACGGTGGCTGGTGCTGGCAACGCGTGACGTCTGCGCTGCAGGCGCAGGGCCATCGCGTGCATGCGCTCACGCTGACCGGCCTGGGTGAACGCGCGCACCTGCTGGCGCCCAGCATCACGCTGGACACCCACATCGATGACGTGATCAGCGCGATCGAGGTCGAAGAGCTGCACGACGTGATCCTCGCCGTGCACTCCTACGCCGGCATGATTGGCACGGCCGTGGCAGACCGTCTCGGCAAACACCTGAAGCACCTGGTGTATGTCGATGCGGTGATCCCCAAGCCCGGCGAAAGCTGGAGCAGCACGCAGTCGGCGGCGGTGCAGCAGCAGCGCCTGTCGGCGGCGCAGGCCACCACACGTTTCAGCTTTCCGCCGCCCGACCCGGAAGTGTTTGGCCTGAAAGACGCCGACCACGCCTGGGTCAAGCGCCGCCAGACACCGCACCCCGGCAACACCTACCAGGCGCCGCTGGACTTCGATGTGAAACGTGTCGCCGCGATCCCGCGCACTTTTGTCAACTGCACCGAGCCGGCGCTGGCCACCATAGCGCCGAGCCGGCTGCGCGTGAAAGACGCCAAGTTCTGGGACGGCGCCTGGTTGCCGAATTCGAAAATTGTCGAGCTCAAGACCGGCCACGACCCGATGATCAGCGAGCCTGCGGCGCTGACGAAAATTCTGCTGGACTGCGCCGCATGAACGCCCTGCGCCGCCGCCAGTTCAGCGCCGCACTCGCCGGCGGCCTGTTGCTGCCCGGGCTGGCGCTGGCCAAAGACACGGCGCTGCCGGTTCCGGTGTCGCTGCCCGGCGCGGCCCAAACTGCCGGCGCCAAACGTGAGCCGCTGGTGATCCTGGTCAGCCTGCCCGGTTGCCCCTACTGCGAGGTGGTGCGGCGCAACTACCTGCTGCCGGCGCGTAATGAATCAGGCCTGCAGGCCTGGCAGCTCAACATCACCGACAAGACCACGCCGCTGGTCGGCTTCGACGGCAAGGCGACCACGGCCGCCGCGCAGATCGCCGCCTGGAAAGCCGGCTTCACGCCCACCGTGCTGTTTCTCGGCCCGCAGGGGCAGGAGATCGCCGAACGCCTGGTCGGCTTGGGCTCGAACGACTTCTACGGCGCCTACCTCGACGAGCGGCTGGCCACGGCGCGCAAGGCGCTGGGCCCGCTGCGGTAAACGCGCGGCATCGAAAACAGCAGTGGGCGCCGCCGCGACACCGTTTGACGACAAGGCCGTTGAAGCGGTCTTCGACGCCTGCCCCGCCGCGCTCAGAAGGCGGATGCTGGCCTTGCGCGCGATGGTTTTCGAGGTCGCAGCCACGACAGCGGGCGTCGGCGCGCTGCAGGAAACCCTGAAGTGGGGCGAACCGGCCTACCTGACCACGGCGTCGAAAAGCGGCAGCACGATCAGGATGGCGCCGCGCAAGGGCAGCAGCACGCAGTACGCGCTGTATTTCAACTGCCAGACCACGCTGGTGGACAGCTTCAGGACACTGTTCCCGCACGAGTTCAGGTATGAAGGCAACCGGGCCATCGTCTTCGACACGGCCCAAAAGCTGCCCACCCGGGCGCTGAAGTTCTGCCTGGCGATGGCATTAACCTACCACCGCGCCAAATCCGGGGGTGCCACTTGAACGACGCCGAGTCCCTGCACGCCGCCATCCACGAGGAAATCGACCTGCAGGCCTACGACGACGCCTGGCCGGCCATGTTTGTCGCCGAGCGGGACCGGCTGCTCGGGCTGCTGCCGCTGAGCTTCATCAACATCGAACACATCGGCAGCACCGCCGTGCCAGGCCTGATGGCCAAACCGGTCATCGACATGCTGGCCGGTGTTGAGAGCATGGTCATGGCCCGCTCGCTCAGCGCGGTGCTGCGGGAGGCGGGTTACGCCACTTCTGCCGAATTCAACGCCACGCTGGGTGACCGCCAGTGGTTCATGCGCTGGATCGACGGCCACCGCACGCACCACCTGCACGTGGTGGTTCACCGCGGGCCGGCCTGGCGGGAACGCCTGCGCTTTCGCGATGCGCTGCGGGCCGACCCGGTGCTCGCGGCGCGTTATGCCGCGCTCAAGGCCGAACTCGCGGTGCGCCACCCCGCAGACCGCGAGGCCTACACCCAGGCCAAGACGGCATTTGTGCACGCCGCGTCCAATGCGGGTTGAGGCGCCCGCTCGTTTTCTTGCTCTTCTTTTAATAGCAAGCAAATTAGATGGGACGGGGGCCGGAGGCCGATTTATCCTCGAAATTTTGGTCTGGAGGCGCATCCAGGCCGGGGTTCCCCGGTGTTTTGGTGTCAACCCGGCCTCAGCCCCCGCCCAGTAAGCCCAGGCAGCTATTAATAACGTAGCACTGCGGTGGCCCCCGTTTTTTGACACGTTAGTGTCAATTTTCGATGAAGGTCAAGCCGGCTGGGGAGGGATGTCTTTCACCAGCGGGGGCCGCGATCCGGCTCTGGCGGAGCCCAGGCGCCGCCCCCTGGAGGGGAAACGGGCTACACGCCGTGGGCCTGGGCGGGTGTTTACTTCATGCTGCCAAAGACGCGTTTCAAAATCGCGCTGCCGGTGCCGACCGGGTCCTGGCGTATCTTTTTTTCTTCCTCGCCGATGATCAGGTAGAGGCCGTCGAGCGACTTGCCGGTCACGTACTGCTGGATGTTCGCGTCTTCCTTTTTGACCAGGCCGTAACCTGCGGCCTTGCCGGCGAACTCGTTGTACTTGTTGGCCAGGCCCACCTTGGCGGTGGCCTGGGTCACCACCGGCAAAAACTTCACGGCCAGCGGCGCGCGGGTTTTTTCGGCGAAGAAACTGGTGACCGAGGTTTCGCCGCCCTGCAGGATGTTTTTGGCGTCGGTCACGTTCATGTTCCTGACGGCGCTGACCAGCAGCTCACGGCCCATGGGCACGGCGGCCTCGGCGGCGCGGTTGATGGAAGTTACAAGCTCGTCGATGCGTTTGCCCTGGCCGAAGTTTCTCAAAAATTTCGCCGCATCTTCGAGGTAACCGGGCAAGGGGATGCGAACTTTCGGGTTGCCGAGGAATCCATCTGTCTTGCCCAGCAGGGCCACGGCAGCCAGCGCGCCTTTTTCGAGGGCGGCTTTGAGGCCACTGGACGCTTCGGCGTTCGTCAGGTCGCCCAGCGACAGGGCCTGCGCATGCTGGTGGGTGGCCAGGATCAGCATGCCGAGTGCGCTGAGACCGGCCTGGTTAAAATTGCGGCGTAGCATGATGAATACCTTCCAGAAATTGAATCCCGTTTCCAGTGCAGTATGCCGGATCGTTGTGGCCTCGGCACTGGCGCTGGGCTCGCTCGCCGCCCTGTCCGGCTGCGGCGGCGCGCAGGCCGCGCCCGAGTCGACCTTTGTGCTGCTCAACGGCAGCAAGCAGAGCACCGCCGACATGAAGGGCAAGGTCACGCTGGTCAACTTCTGGGCCACGAGCTGCGTCACCTGCGTGGCCGAGATGCCCAAAATCATCTCGACCTATGACAAGTACAAAAGCCGGGGCTACGACACGATGGCGGTGGCCATGAGTTACGACCCGCCGAGTTATGTCGTCAATTACGCTGAAACACGCCAGCTGCCCTTCAAGGTCGCCATCGACAACACCGGCGCCGTGGCCAAGGCCTGGGGCGACGTGCAGCTGACACCGACCACCTACCTGGTCAACAAGCGCGGCGAGATCGTCAAGCGCTATGTCGGCGAGCCGGACTTTGCGGCGCTGCATCAGCTGATCGAAAAGCTGCTGGCCGAAACCTGAACGCCGTATGGCCCCCCAGACGAGACCGGCCTGCAGCTTGCGCCTGGCTGGCTGGATGGCCTGGAGTCTGGTGGCGCCTGCGATGCTGACCACCCCTGCCCATGCCAGCTCCCAACTGGCGCTGGACAAGGGCTGCTACACCTGTCACGGCAATCCACCCCGAAAAAATGCCCCCACCTTTGATCAACTGGCGGCGCGCTACGCCAAGCACCGCGGCAACACCGGTGCCGAGAATCCGCTGGTCGAAAAGCTCCGCCAGGGGAGCTTTCTCGGCCATATCGATGCGCATGAGCGACTGAGCCAGGAAGATGCCCGGCGGCTGGTTCGCTGGATCATCGACGGCGCACACTGAAGCTGCTCAAGCGCACGAAAAAAAAGCCGGCTCCGCAAAGAGCCGGCTTTTTTGCGCTTGCTGAAGCATCGCGAGCTTGACTCTCAAATCAAGCAGGGGCCGCGATCCGGCTTGGCCGGGCGCAAGGCGCCTGTCCCCCTGAGGGGGAGAGGAAGCTACACGCAGTGAGCTTCAACAGGGGGCTACTGATTTCGGTAAGCGTCGTGGCACGCCTTGCAGGTGCCGGCGGTTGCTGCAAACGCGGTCTTCACGGCATCGAGGTTGCCGGTCTTGGCGGCGGCCGACAGCTTGGCGGACTCGGCAATCAGCTTGTCGCTGTTTTCCTTGAACTTGGCCTGCTCGGTCCAGATTTCGGGCTTGGCCTTGGTGTTGCCCTTGTCAGTGCCGGGCGCGAAACCAGCCCATGGCAGCTTGGCCATGTCGGCGACGATTTCGGCATTGTCAGCAGCGACCTTGGCATCGAAAGGTGCGCGGCCCGAGGCCATGGCGCCAACGCGGCCGAAGTGCTGGCCCATCACGAACAGCGCGCTCTGGCGGTACTTGATGGCATCCTCAGGCTTGGCAAACTGGGCCGAAGCCGGCGCGGCAAAGGCCAGCAGCGTGGCTGCCGCGGCGATAAAGGCAAAAGCTTTCATGTGTTTTCCTCTCGTGGTTTATTGAGTTATCGTGCTGGCAGCGCAGGCAGGCCGTTGCCAGACAGCTGGAGTTTGGCAGGAAGTCATAAGTTCCGCTGGAACTTATGCTGTACGGGAAAGCACCAAGCAGCAGCCTGGCCACCGGACCGCCTGCCTGAGCATAAAAACCAACAAGCGCGAGGAGTGCACATGTACAACAACAAAACACTGAACAAGGTGCGGGTGTGGGACCTGCCGACACGCATTTTTCACTGGGCGCTGGTCGCCGGCGTGCTGGGCCTGGCCATCAGCGGCACCATAGGCGGCAACGCCATGATCTGGCACTTCCGCTTTGGCTACGCGGTGCTGACGCTGTTGCTGTTTCGCGTCGCTTGGGGCCTGGTCGGCGGGCGCTGGTCCCGTTTTGGTGCGTTCATCTATTCGCCGCAAAGTGTTTTCAACTACCTCAAGGGCCGCGGCAAGGCCGAACACTCGGTCGGCCACAGCCCGATAGGTGCGGGTTCGGTGTTTGCCATGC
>CALRTF020000019.1:0-28909 GCA_943370985.1 Paenacidovorax caeni | reverse complement strand
CGGAAAGGCGCGGACTGCAGGATCGCAATCACCTGCTGCACCAGGGGATCTTCCAGCGCGGCCAGCGGCAGCGCAAAAAAATAACGTTCCTTGACCAGCGGGATGAATTCCAGTCCGAAACGCGCCGCAGGGGTCTGCACGCCAAACCCCACCTCAGCCATGCCGCTGGCGATGTAGGCGGCGACCGCCGAATGGGTGAACTCGGCGTTTTCATAACCGTTGATGTCCTTGGGCGACAGGCCGGCGCCAGCCAGCATCAGTTCCAGCAGCATGCGTGTGCCCGAGCCGGCCTGGCGGTTGACGAAACGCACGCCCTCGCGTGTCAGATCTTTCAGGCCCTGAATGCCGTGGGGGTTGCCGGGCGCGACAAACAGGCCCTGGTTGCGCACCGCGAGGTGAATCAGCCGGTGTGTTTTGCGGTTCAGCCACTGGGCATACACCGCGGCTGCGGCTTGCTCGAACGCGCCCAGAGGCACATGAAAACCGGCCAGATCGCACTCCTGGCGTGACAGCGCGGCGACCGCGTCGGTGCTGTGCCGGTAGCGCAGTTCGACCGGCAGGCCGGCCTTGTTGATGTCGGCCAGCAGGGCCGCGACTGCAAATCCATGGCTGGCATGCAGGCGCACCGCCTTGGACTTGCCCGCAGACATGCGGTTGAGTTCGCGCTCCAACTCGGACGACAGGCTCTCCAGCATGGGCGACAGGCGTGCCGCGACACGCCTGTCGGCCCAGATCAGTTTTTCGGCCAGCGGTGTCAGCACGGTGCCGCGCCCCCTGCCCTTGTCCATCAGGCTGTCGCCGAACAGCTTCTCCACATCGCGCAGCAGACCCCAGGCGTAGCGGTAAGACAGGCCGATGGCTTGTGCACCCTGCGCGATGGAGCCGGTTTTCTGGATCGCCGTCAGCAATTGCAGCAAAACGGCGGTGTCCATGGGCGCGTCCACGTCCGTGGTGATTTCCCAATGCGGCTGGATGGTGACCTTGTACATATGCAAATGAGAGCCTATTGCTGAAACATATTTCCAGTGATAACTTGCGTCAACTCACGAAAAAAGAGAATTTATTATGCTATTAAAAGCCTATTTAAACAAGCCCCGGCGGGACATGCCATGAACACCCAGGTCATCCACATGGTGCCCCGCAAAATTGCACCGCCTGCGCCCGCCTACGACCGGCGTGCTGTCGAAAGCATCATTGGCGAGCGCAAACACATGCCCGGCGCGCTGCTGCCCATCCTGCATGGCGTGCAGGAAACGGTCGGCCACATCCCGGGCGATGCCGTGCAACTGATCGCCGACGGCCTGAATCTGTCGCGCGCCGAGGTGCATGGCGTCATCACCTACTATCACTTCTTCCGTCAGACGCCGCCGGGCCGCACCGTGGTGCAGGTCTGCCGCGCCGAAGCCTGTCAGTCGGTCGGCTGCGACGCATTGGCTGCCCATGCCAAAAAAACTCTCGGCTGCGATTTCCATGAAACCACGGCCGATGGCGCTTTTACCCTGGAAGCCGTGTACTGCCTGGGCCAGTGCGCCACCGGCCCGGCCGTGATGATTGGCGACGACATCCATGCGCGGGTTACGCCGGCCAAGCTGGACCGGCTGATCAACGCCAAACGGAGCGCGACATGAGTACCACCGTCTACGTCCCGCGCGACTCCACCGCGATTGCGCTGGGCGCCAACGAGGTGGCTGCTGCCATAACGCGCGAGGCGCAGGCACGCGGCATCCAGATTCACATCGTCCGCAACGGCTCGCGCGGCATGTTCTGGCTCGAGACCCTGGTCGAGGTGGCCACGCCCCGGGGCCGCATTGCCTATGGCCCGGTCGAGGTCGAAGACGTGGCGGGACTGTTCGACGCCGGTTTTGTGCTTGGCGGCGCGCATGCGCTGGCGCTCGGCCCGACCGAAGACATCCCGTTTCTGAAGAAGCAGGAGCGCCTGACTTTTGCGCGTGTCGGCATCACCGACCCGCTGTCGCTGGACGACTACCTGTCCCACGAAGGTTACGCCGGCCTGCAGCGCGCCCTCACCATGACGCCGGCGGCCATGGTGCAGGAAGTGCTGGACTCGGGCCTGCGCGGGCGTGGCGGCGCGGCCTTTCCGACCGGCATCAAGTGGAAAACCGTGCTGGGCGCGCAGGCCGCGCAGAAATACATCGTCTGCAATGCCGACGAGGGTGATTCCGGCACCTTCTCCGACCGCATGGTGATGGAGGATGACCCCTTCATGCTGATCGAGGGCATGACGATTGCCGGCCTGGCCGTCGGCGCGACCCGGGGTTACATCTACGTGCGCTCCGAGTACCCGCATGCGATCTCCGTTCTCGAAGAAGCCATCGACATCGCACGCCAGCACAACTACCTGGGCCCCAACATCCTGGACCGCGGCCACGCCTTCGAACTTGAAGTACGCAAGGCCGCTGGCGCCTATGTCTGCGGCGAGGAAACCGCGCTGCTGGAAAGCCTGGAAGGCAAACGCGGCATCGTGCGCGCCAAGCCGCCGCTGCCGGCGCTGCAGGGTTTGTTCGGCCAGCCCACCGTCATCAACAACGTGATCTCGCTGGCGGCGGTGCCGCTGATCCTGGCGCGTGGCGCGGCTTTCTACCAGAACTACGGCATGGGCAGATCCCGCGGCACCCTGCCTTTCCAGATCGCCGGCAACATCAAACGCGGTGGGCTGGTGGAGAAAGCCTTCGGCCTGACCCTGCGCGAGCTGTTGATGGACTTCGGCGGCGGCACGGCCAGTGGCCGGCCCATTCGCGCGGTGCAGGTAGGCGGCCCGCTTGGCGCCTACCTGCCCGAATCGCTGTTTGACACGCCCATGGACTACGAAGCCTTCATCGCCATCGGCGCCGGCGTCGGCCATGGCGGCCTGGTGGTGTTCGATGACAGCGTGGACATGGCCAGGCAGGCGCGGTACGCGATGGCGTTCTGCGCGATCGAGTCCTGCGGCAAATGCACGCCCTGCCGCATCGGATCCACGCGCGGCGTCGAAGCGGTCGACAAGATCATCGCCAAAAACAACGCGCCGCAGCAGATACACCTGCTGCGCGACCTCTGCGACCTGATGCTGCACGGCTCGCTGTGCGCCATGGGCGGCATGACACCGTTCCCGGTGCTGTCCGCGCTGAATCACTTCCCGGAAGACTTCGGCGACACACCGCTGCAGCAAGCCGCCTGAGCCCCGTCACGAAAAAACAAGGATTCCCCATGAACCAGCTCAACGACATCGACTACGGCACCCCGGCAAGGGTCTCGGAAAAAACCGTGACCATCGAGATCGACGGCGTGGAAGTCCAGGTGGCGGCCGGCACCTCGGTCATGCGCGCGGCCGTGGACGCCGGTATCAACGTGCCCAAACTCTGCGCCACCGACAGCCTCGAACCTTTCGGCTCCTGCCGCCTGTGCCTGGTGGAGATCGAGGGCCGCCGCGGTTATCCGGCGTCCTGCACGACGCCGTGTGAACCCGGCATGAAAGTCAAAACCCAGACGCCCAAACTGGCCGACATCCGCAAGGGCATGATGGAGCTCTACATCTCCGACCACCCACTCGACTGCCTGACCTGCCCCACCAACGGCAACTGCGAGCTGCAGGACATGGCCGGCGTGGTCGGCCTGCGCGATGTGCGGTACGGCTACGAAGGCCAGAACCACACGACGCTGGCCAAGGACGAGTCCAACCCCTATTTCACCTACGACGCGTCCAAGTGCATCGTCTGCAACCGCTGTGTGCGGGCCTGCGAGGAAACCCAGGGCACCTTCGCGCTGACAATTTCGGGGCGCGGTTTCGAGTCGCGGGTCTCGGCCGGCCAGGACCAGCCCTTCATGGAGTCCGAGTGTGTCTCCTGCGGCGCCTGCGTCGATGCCTGCCCGACCGCCACGCTGACCGAAAAAACCGTGATTTTGATGGGCCAGGCCGAACACAGCAAGATCACCACCTGTGCCTACTGTGGCGTCGGCTGCTCCTTCAAGGCCGAGATGAAGGGCAATGAGGTCGTGCGCATGGTGCCCAACAAGAATGGCCATGCCAACCACGGCCACTCGTGCGTCAAGGGCCGTTTTGCCTGGGGTTACGCCACCCACCAGGACCGCATGCTCAAGCCCATGATCCGCAACGCCATCACCGACCCCTGGCAGGAGGTCTCCTGGGACGAGGCGGTGAACTACGCGGCCTCCGAGTTCCGCCGCATCCAGGCGAAGTTCGGCAAGGATTCGATCGGTGGCATCACCTCGTCGCGCTGCACCAACGAAGAAACCTACCTGGTGCAAAAACTGGTGCGTGCTGCGTTCGGCAACAACAACGTGGACACCTGCGCCCGTGTCTGCCACTCGCCGACCGGCTACGGCCTGAAGCAGACGCTGGGCGAATCGGCCGGCACCCAGACCTTCGACTCGGTCATGAAGGCCGACGTGATCATGATCATCGGCGCGAATCCGGCAGCGGCCCACCCGGTCTTTGCCTCGCAGATGAAGCGCCGGCTGCGCCAGGGCGCCAAGCTGATCGTCATCGACCCGCGCACCACCGAAATGGTCAAGTCGCCGCATGTCCAGGCCGACTACCACCTCAAGCTGATGCCGGGCACCAACGTGGCGGTGATCACTGCCCTCGCCCACGTCGTCATGAGCGAAGGCCTGTTCGCTGCCGACTTCATCGCCGAGCGTTGCGAGGAACAGTCGTTCAAGGACTGGACGAACTTTGTGCTGCAGCCCGAGAACTCGCCGGAAGCGGTGGCCGCCATCACCGGTGTTCCCGCCGACGAAATCCGCGGGGCGGCCCGCCTGTTCGCGACCGGCGACAACGGCGCGATTTATTACGGTCTCGGCGTGACCGAACATTCTCAGGGCTCGACCATGGTCATGGGCATCGCCAACCTGGCCATGGCCACCGGCAACGTCGGCCGCGAAGGCGTGGGCGTGAACCCGCTGCGCGGCCAGAACAATGTGCAGGGCGCCTGCGACATGGGCTCTTTCCCGCATGAGCTGCCGGGTTACCGCCACATCTCCGACACCACGGTGCGTACCGAGTTCGAGCAGGCCTGGAACTGCACGCTGGATCCGGAGCCTGGCCTGCGCATCCCCAACATGTTCGATGCGGCACTCGACGGCAGCTTCATGGGCCTGTACTGCGAGGGTGAGGACATCGTCCAGTCCGACCCCAACACCCAGCACGTCACCGCCGCGCTGGCCGCGATGGAATGTATCGTGGTGCAGGACCTGTTCCTCAACGAAACCGCCAAATACGCGCACGTCTTCCTGCCGGGTTCGTCCTTCCTCGAAAAAGACGGCACCTTCACCAATGCCGAGCGCCGGATCTCGCGCGTGCGCAAGGTCATGCCGGCCAAGGCCGGCAAGTCCGACTGGGAAGTCACGGTGGCCCTGGCCAATGCGCTGGGTTACCCGATGAATTACAAGCACCCGTCCGAGATCATGGACGAGATCGCCGCCCTGACGCCGACCTTCCGCGGCGTCAGCTACAAAAAGATCGACGAGCTCGGCAGCATCCAGTGGCCCTGCAACGACGCGGCGCCCGAAGGCACGCCGACCATGCATATCGGCGAGTTTGTGCGCGGCAAGGGCAAGTTCATCAACACGCAGTTCTTCGCGACCGCCGAGAAGGTCACGCGCAGGTTTCCGCTGATCCTGACCACGGGGCGCATCCTGTCGCAGTACAACGTGGGCGCGCAGACACGGCGCACCGACAACGTGATGTGGCATGGCGAAGACCGGCTGGAAGTGCATCCGCACGATGCCGAGGAGCGCGGCATCAGGCAGGACGACTGGGTCGGCATCGAATCGCGCGCCGGGCAGACCGTGCTGCGCGCGACCATCACCGACCGGGTGCAGCCGGGCGTGGTCTACACCACCTTCCATTTCCCCGAATCGGGCGCCAACGTGATCACCACCAACAACTCCGACTGGGCCACCAACTGCCCCGAGTACAAGGTGACGGCGGTGCAGGTGATGCCGGTGACGCAGCCGTCGGAATGGCAAAAGAGCTACAACCGTTTCTCCGACGAGCAGCTCAAGCTGGCCAGAGGCGGCGTGCCGGCGGACCAGAAAGACTTCGCCGTGGTGGGCAAATAAGCCATGAATGCGATGACATCTCCCGAGCGCGCGGCGCTGGTGCAGGTCTGCGTCGAGAAGTGGCGGGGCGAACAGCGCAGCCTGTGCCGCGACGCCGTGGCCGAGGAAGTGCCGGTGGCGCTGGAATACAACGGCATCTCCCACGCCGTGATGCTGGCCTCGCCGTACGACCTGGATGACTTCGCGCTCGGTTTCTCATTGAGCGAAGGCATCCTGGCGGACCCTTCGGAGCTGTTCGACTGCGAGATTGCGCCGACGAAGGACGGCATCCAGGTGCAGATGCGCATCGCGGGCAGCCGCTTTGCCGCGCTCAAGGACAAGCGGCGCAACCTGACCGGCCGCACCGGCTGCGGCCTGTGCGGCGCCGAAACCCTGCAGCAGGCCATCCGCTGCCCGGCAGCCGTGACCAGCAGCGCCCTGTTCACGGCCGAAGCCCTGTATGCGGGCATGGACGCCATGCAGACGCGCCAGCAGCTGCAACAGCAAACCGGCGCGACCCATGCCGCGGCGTGGATGGCGGCCGACGGAACGATCGCCGTGGTCAGGGAAGACATAGGCCGCCACAACGCGCTCGACAAGCTGATCGGTGCCATGGCGGCCGGCGGGCTGGCTTTTTCGGGCGGCGCGGCGCTGATCACCAGCCGCGCGAGTTATGAAATGGTGCAGAAGGCCGCGACCCTGGGCATCGGTTTTCTGGCAGCGATCTCGGCACCGACCAGCCTGGCGGTGAAACTCGCCGAAGACACCGGGGTCACGCTGGTCGGGTTCACGCGAAACCAGAGCCATGTGGTGTACGCCCATGCCCGGCGTGTGTTGCGCGCCGCGAGCGCGACAGAACAGGAAAACGCATGAACGCAGACAACCTTGTCACCATGGCCAACCAGATCGGGGCCTTTTTTGAAACCATGCCGGACCGGCAGCAGGCGCTGAGCGACATTGCCGGTCATTTCCGGCGTTTCTGGGAGCCGCGCATGCGGCGCTCGCTGCTCCAGCATGTGGACCAGCACGCGGGTGTGCAGCTCAAGGCCATCGTGCTGGAAGCCGTGCGCCTGCACCGCTCGGCGATTCTCTAGGCGCAGACGATTTTTGCGTCTTCCGCTTCAGCCATCAGCCAGCGGACGAAGTCCTGTGCATCGGCGTTGCCCGCCGAGCGCGGCGCCACCGTCACGAAATAACCGAAATGCGAGGCCGCGCCGCTGAAAGGCGCGACCAGCCGGCCGTCGCGCAGCAGCTCCGCCAGCAGCGGCAGGCGGCCAATGGCCACGCCCTGCCCGGCCACGGCCGCAGCCACCGCATCGGAGTACTGGGAAAACTGCAGGGTATTTTTCATACGAAGTTCCGGCAAGCCCATGACCCGGAACCAGGGCTCCCAGTCCATGGCCAGCGGTTGGCCCTGGGGCTTGTCGATGGTCAACAGGGTGTGGGCGGCCAGGTCCTCAGGTTTTTTCAGCGGCAAGGCGCGGTTTTTCAGCAAGCGCGGAGAACACACGGGCGTCACGGTTTCCTCAAACAGCGAGCGCCCCTCGGCATGTTCTATGGTCCGCAGGCGGACCGACACGTCAAGGCCGCTGCGGTCCAGGTCCAGCACCTCCAGCGTCGCGGAAATCCGCACGTCGACGCCCGGATGGGTCGCGGTGAAACTCGCCAGCCGCGGGATCAGCCACAGCGACGCAAAACCCGGCGTGGTGGTGATGGCGACCTGCCGCGGCGCCGAGATGGCGCGCACGCTGGCCGTGGCGTCGCGCAGCCGCTCCATGCAGTCGGCGACCGCGCGTTGCATCACGCGCCCGGCTTCGGTCAGCACCAGCGCGCGGTGCCGGCGCTCAAACAGCACAACGCCGATCTCGGCTTCGAGCTGCTGGATTTGCCGGCTGACCGCCGATTGGGTCAGGAACAGTTCAGCCGCCGCCCGCGTGAAACTCAGGCTGCGCGCTGCGGCATCAAAGCTGTACAGCAGGTCCAGCCGCGGCAGCTGGCCGCGTGTGATGCCTGCCACGGCGGGCAGGTGGGTATGGGTTTTGGCATTCGCTGCATGCATGCAAGGGATTCCAATTCGCCGTTTGATGCCTCTGGAAACGGCCAGTATATTCATTTCCAAATCGAATGTGAAAGGCCTGCCATGACATCCTGCCCCACCCCGCTTTCCAGCCAGTTCGAACTGTCGCTTGCCCATCAGGGCATGTTCAGCGTGGCCGATGCCGCCGGCCTGCAGATGACCTGCCGCGAAGGCAGCCTGTGGATCACACTGGACCACGACACCCGCGACATCGTCTTGTCCGCCGGCGAGAGTTTTCTCACCACACAGCACCGGCGCGCGATCATCTATGCGATGGGACCGTCATCGCTGAGCCTGGCGCTTGCGCCTGCTGTTCAGGCGACGCGCCGCAGCGGCAAGGCCGGCCGGACCTGCAGTCCGCGCATGCTGCTGTCGCTCCAGCCCGCCTGACGGGGGCTCAGGGGCAAACCGCCTCGACGTTGTTGCCGTCGGGATCGATCAGAAAGGCCGCGTAGTAGGTCGGGCTGTAGTCGGGGCGTGCGCCGGGCCCGCCGTTGTCGCTGGCGCCGGCCTTGAGCCCGGCCTGGTAAAACGCGTTCACGTCCGCCTGGCTGGTTGCACGGAAAGCGATATGGGTGCCGGGGCCTTTGGCTTTTTTGCTGGCATACAGCCACAGGGCCGGGGCGCCGGCCGGGCCGATGCCGGCGTAGCTGTCGTCGTGCGAGCCCAGCACATGGCCCAGCGGCGCGAGGGCGGCTTCGTAAAAACGGATGCTGGCGGCGAGGTCGCTGACTTTCAAACCGAGGTGGTCGTACATGGTGTTTTCCTGCTGGATGGGTGGATCAGGCGTCCATCATCGAGCAGCGCGGCCATGCGGTCTTGGAGAATCTTGCGCTCACCTTTGAGGCCGTTTCTCGCGGCGCGGCGGAAGGCGCCGGGCGACACGCCGGCCGCGCGGTGGAAGCTGCGCACAAAGTTGCTGAGGTCGGCAAAACCGACGTCCAGCGCCACATCGGTGACCGACCCGTCACTCACGGCCAGCAGCTGTGCCGCATGGCGCAGCCGGGAGCGCACCAGGTACTGGTGCGGCGACACACCCAGCACCCGCGAAAACAGCCGCAGGAAATGAAACAGGCTGAGGCCGGCGCGGCCTGCGGCCTGCTCAAGACGGATGTCCTGCTGTGAATGTGCGCTGATCCAGAGCGCCGCTTCCACCGCCCGCCGCCGATCGCTGGCCGTGCTTCGCTGCAAGGCCGGCCTGCGGCCGCTTGCCACCTGCACAAAACGCGCGGCCAGGCACAGGCCGGCCTCGTCGAGGCCGATATCGCTGCGCTGGTCAGCCACCGATTGCGCCAGCTCACCCAGCACCATGAGTTCGGGCAAAGGCGGCAGGCCGCCGGTGCGCCAGGCGCCGTCATGACCGCCGACCAGATCGACGACCTCCGGTGCAAGATGGAAAGCCAGGCATTCGTCACCACAGACATGGTGCTCGTGGGTGCAGACGAACTCGTCGCCGGGCTTACCGACCAGCATGGAGCCGGCCACCAGCTCGTGATGCTCGCCACGCGCGCGGTAGCCGAAGCTGCCCTTGCGGACGTAAGCGAGCGAGTAGCCGCGGTGCAGCTCGGTGAACGGCCTGGCGTCAGGCCCTGCGCTGCAGCGCACGTCCCGCACCTCGATGGGGCCGGACTGCAACTGCGTGACGTTCAGCATGGCCCGGCCTCAGGCTTCGCGCAAGGCCTTCTTCAGCTCTTCCCCGAGCTCAGGCTTGTGCGCAAACGGGCTGGTCGGGTTGCGCGCCTGCAGGATGTCTTCCAGGCGCGTCTGCACCGAACCGATGGCCTTGGGATGGCTGTAGATATAAAACTGGTTGGCAGCGATCGCGTCGAACACCTTTTGCGCGACCTCGGCGGCTGTGACCTTGCCCGAGCCCACGGCCTTGTCGCTCATGGCCTGGCCGATCAGCTGGCTGCGTGTCGGTTTGGCCGCCTCCAGCCCGCCCGGGCGGTTGCGGTGGCTCTGGTTGATGCCGGTGGGCACAAAGAAGGGGCACAAGACCGAGGCACCGATCTGGTCGGTGACCAGTGCCAGGTCCTGGTACAGGGTTTCACTCATGGCCACGACCGCATGTTTGCTGACGTTGTAAATGCCCATGTTGGGCGCATTGAGCAGCCCGGCCATGCTGGCGGTGTTGACGATGTGCCCTTGCCAGGCCGGGTCTTTTTTTGCAGCGTCCAGCATCATGGGCGTGAACACACGCAGGCCATGGGCCACGCCCATCAGGTTGACGCCGATCACCCATTCCCAGTCTTGCAGCGTGTTCTCCCAGACCAGGCCGCCTGCACCCACGCCGGCGTTGTTGAAGACAAAATGCGGCGCGCCGAAACGCTCAAACACGGCCCGGCCCAGGTCTTCGACCTCAGCGGCTTTGGACACGTCGAGCCGGACCGCCAGCACCTGCGCGCCGGTCGCCGAGATCTCGGCCGCGGCCTTGTCGAGCGCATCCTGCTGCACGTCGGCCAGCACCAGGTTCATGCCCAGGCGGGCGCCTATACGCGCGCACTCGAGGCCGAAGCCCGAGCCGGCGCCCGTCAACACCGCTGTTTTTCCCTTGAAATCACTGATCATGTGGAGCTCCTGAAAATGAAACGGGCCGCAGCATCTCGATATGAGGAATGCCGTCTTCGATATAAGGCAGCCCGGCCACCTGGAAGCCGTGCTGCAGGTAAAACTTCTCCAGCCGCGCCTGCGCGCCTATGCGCACAGGCTGGCGGCCCCACTGCTCAAAAACGCAGGCGATGGCTTGCCGCATGAGCACGTGGCCCGTACCCTTGCCGCGTTCCGAGGCGCGCGTGATGACGCGGCCTATGCTGGCCTCGGCAAACTTGACGCCGGCGGCAAAACAGCGCGCATACGCGACCAGCACGCCGTTGGTGTGGCCCAGCAGATGCACGGCCTCGGCGTCCGAGCCGTCCATGTCCTGGAACACACAGCCTTGCTCGATCACAAAAACCTCGGTGCGCAACTGCAGGACCTCATAAAGCTCGCCCGGCGACAGCGCCGGGAAAACAAGCGCCCGCCAGGCCACTGCACTCATGCGCCGGCGGCTTTGAGCACATAGCCGATGCGCGGGAAGTGCACATGCAGCGTGCCGGCGCGTTCGTCGCTGCGGCGCAGGGTGTAATGCGTGCGGGTCGCGGCCACCAGGTCGCCCTCGGTCGGCTCGGGGCCGAAACTTTCGGCGCTGATGCTGACCCGGCTGCCCAGCGGGATGCCGTGTTCGTCCTCGAAGGTGCTGTCGGTCAGCAGGCCGTGGCCGACCGGCATCGGGTCGGCGTCCGCCGCCACGGAAATTGCACGTGCAGCATCGAATTTTTCCATGCTGCCCTGCCCGATCGCCGCCATGCGGTCCATCCAGTCGAGCACGGCCGGCGTGAGCTGCAGGATGTCGGCCACCACAGGGGTACGCACCCGCGTGAACCACAGCGGGTGGTAGGCGGCGAAGTCGGCAATACAGGGGACCTGGCCGAGCAAAAAGGGCTGCTCATCGAGCATGTCCGACAGGCGCCTCAGATAGGACTTGTAGGAGGCCGCGGCATCTTGCGGGCGGATGCGGGGCAGGCCGATACGCATGGCCTTGCGATCGGCGCTGAAAGCCTGGGCAGCTTCAGGCGGTGCGCCGGCAAACATGTGGGCCGCGCCCTTGGGCCCGAGGTTGTGCGCCATGGCGGTCCAGAACAGGATGTCGTCGGCCCACTGGGCCAGTGTTCGGGCCAGGCCCTTGCCCGGCTCGGGATACAGGGTAGGCGACGGTTGCAGGTGTTCGAGCACGTCGCAAATCAGCGCACTGTCGCAGTAGATGTCAGCCCCGACCTGAAGGAAAGGCGTCTTGCGGTAGCCGCCGGTCAGCGCCACCACGTCGGGCTTGGGCATGATGGCGGGGATCACCACCGACTTCCAAGGCAGTTGTTTGTAGCCGAGGATGAGCCGGACTTTTTCCGAGAACGGCGAGTTCGGGTAGTGGTGAAGAATCAGGTCGGCCATGGGTTTGTCTCCTTGATTGGTTATTGCGGCATCGCGCGCTGGATCAGGGTATCGAAGTCCAGCCCGGCGCCCAGCGTGCCAAAAGCCTGGCCCCAGTTGCCGGCCAGGCGGGAATCGCAGAAGGCGCCGAACACGGCGGATGGTGCGGTCTGGTACAGCAGTGCGGCCTGCACCGCCAGGGCCACTTCCTGCGCGAGGCGGCGCGCCTCAATTTCGGTCGCCATCTCTTCAACCCGTGCCGGCAAGGCGACGGCGAGCCGGTCCAGCGCCGGGTGCGCGCCTTGGGCCGGCGCCAGTTCGTGCGCCAGCGCGGCGGCAGCATCGCCCTTGCGCAAGGCGCGCAGCAGGTCCAGCGCCATTATGTTGCCGGCGCCTTCCCAGATCGAATTGAGCGGCATCTCGCGGTAGATGCGCGCCATGATGCCTTCGCCGCCCTCTTCCACGTAACCATTGCCGCCCAGGCACTCCATGGTTTCCTGCGCAAAGTGGCTGCCGCGTTTGCAGATCCAGAATTTCGCGACCGGCGTGAGCAGGCGCGCCATGGCCTGTTCGTGGGCGTCGGCGCTATGGTCAAAGGCCCGGGCCAGCCGGATGGCCAGCGCGGTGGCAGCTTCGGACTCGAGTGCGAGGTCGGCCAGCACATTGCGCATCAGGGGCTGGGCGATCAGCGGCTTGCCGAAAGCCTGGCGCTGGCAGCAGTGATTCAGCGCGATCGACAGGGCCTGGCGCATCAGGCCGCTGGTGCCCAACGCGCAGTCGAGCCGGGTCATGGTGCCCATTTCGAGGATTTGCGGAATGCCGCGCCCTTCCTCGCCGACCAGCCAGGCCGTGGCGCTTTCGAACTCGACTTCGGAGCTCGCGTTGGCCTTGTTGCCCAACTTGTCCTTCAAACGCTGGATGCGGATCGCATTGAGGCTGTGGTCGGGGAGCACACGCGGGATGAAAAAACAGCTGAGCCCGGCCGGCGCCTGCGCCAGAACCAGGAAGGCATCACACATGGGCGCAGAAAAAAACCATTTGTGGCCGGTCAGGCGGTAGCGCTGGCCCCAGTGATCGCTGCCGTCGGCCACGGCCTGCGTGGTGTTGGCGCGCACGTCCGAGCCACCCTGCTTTTCGGTCATGCCCATGCCCATGGTCACGCCGGCTTTTTCGGAGAACAGCTTGAGGGCCGGGTCGTATTGACGGCTGATGAGTTTGGGCGACCAGTCGGCATGCAGGGCCGCATTGCCGCGCAGGGCCGGTGTGGCCGCATAAGTCATGGAGATCGGGCACAAGGTGGATGGCTCGAGCTCGGTGAACAGCATGAAGCCAGCGGCCCGCAGAACATGGGCCGACTTGTTGTCGCCAGACCAGGGCGTGCCGTGCAAGCCTGATGCCACGGACAGCTTCATCAGTTCGTGATAACCGGGATGAAACTCGACCTGGTCGACACGCCGGCCAAACCGGTCATGGCTGTGCAACACCGGCGTGTGCACATTGGCCAGCCGCGCATGTATCTGCATTTCCGCGCTGCCCAGCTTCTCGCCCAGCGCCGACAGCGCTGCCGTCGCCAGCGCGGGCGCGTTGAATTTCAATGCATCACGCAGCGGCCGGTTCGTCTCGAAAACGTTGTAGTCGACCAGCGGCGCGGGCTGGTTGAAAACTTCATGGGTCGTTTCCATCGCTTCCCTTTCAGGACTTGATCGCAACGGGCAAACGCGGTAACTCTTCAGGCCAGCCGGGGCCGCGGAACCGGCTTCGCCGGGCCGCAGGCGCAGCGGCCCCAAAGGGGCTGAAGCCTGCGGCTCCAAAGCTGCCTGCGCAGCTTTGGACAGGCGACAGAGGCGAAGCGTCCCGCGAGCCGCGGCCTGCAAGGCCTCGGAAGCGACACGCAGTGCGCGACCGTGGGGGCCACATACTTAGATGAGTTTGACCAGTTGTTTGCCGAAGTTCCTGCCCTTGAGCAAACCGAGAAAGGCTTCCGGTGCGGCAGCAATGCCCTGCGCAATGGTTTCGCGCGGCTTGAGCTTGCCGGTGCCGACCAGGGTGCCGAGCTCCTTGAGCGCTTCGGGCCAGACGTCCATGTGTTCGCTGACGATGAAGCCCTGGATCTTCAGGCGATTCGTCAGGATCAGCTGCGGATACGCCATCGGCAGCGGCTGGCCATCGTAACCGGCGATCATGCCGCACAGCGCGATCTTGCCGAAAGCGTTCATGCGGCTCAGCACCGCGTCCAGGATCATGCCGCCGACGTTCTCGAAGTAACCGTCGATGCCGTCCGGGCAGGCATCCTTGAGGGCCTTCGACAGCGAGGCCGCGTCCTTGTGCTGCTTGTAATCGATGCAGACGTCAAAACCGAGCTCGTCCACCGCGTATTTGCACTTGTCCGGACCGCCGGCGATGCCGACGGCACGGCAACCGCGTGCCTTGGCGAGGGCACCGAAGGCACTGCCCACCGCACCGGTGGCAGCGCTGACCACCACGGTCTGGCCGGCTTTCGGTTCAATGATTTTGACCAGCCCGTACCAGGCCGTGACGCCCGGCATGCCGACCGCGCCCAGGTAATGCGACAGCGGCACATGGGTGGTGTCGACCTTGCGCAGCGCGCCGGGCTGGTTCGCGTCGACCACGCTGTATTCCTGCCAGCCGCCCATGCCGACCACCTTGTCGCCGACGGCAAACTTGGGGGTTTTCGACTCGACCACCTCGCCGGCCGTTCCGCCGCCCATGACCTGGCCCAGCGCCTGCGGCTGGGCATAACTCTTGGCGTCGTTCATGCGTCCGCGCATATAGGGGTCCAGGCTCATGAAATGGTGGCGCACCAGGACCTGGCCGTCAGCCAGCGCTGGCGTGTCGCTGCTGACGAGCTTGAAGTTGCTCGCGACGGCTTCACCGGCCGGGCGGTTGTCGAGAAGGATTTGCTGGTTTTTTGGCATGGAAGTCTCCTGATGTGCTATGAATTTGGGAGCTGCTCGCGCTTGCTGGACAAGGGCTGGAGCACGATTTGGCTTGAAAAAAAGGACGGGCGGGCTAATCGGTTGAAATCTGCGCCTGCAGCGGGTTGACGCCCTTTCCCACCGGCAGGCGTTTGACGTACTTGAAAGTGCCGGTCGAATGCGAGCAGAGCTGCCCCTTCGCGTCGTACACCATGCCCTCCGTGAACGCCATGGTGGCGGTGCGGTGGATCAGCCGGCCTTTGGCCGTGAGTTTGCTGCCATCGCCCGGCCCGGGCCGCATGAAGCTGGTTTTCATTTCGATGGTGACCACCCCCATCTCGGGCTCCAGGCTGCGCGCCGCCGTCGCCATCACCACGTCCTGCAAGGTCATGATGGCGCCGCCGTGGGTGACATGGAAAGAGTTCAGGTGTTCGGGTTGCGGCGTGTAGTCGATCTGCGATGCCCCGCCCTCGAACAGCATCAGCTCGAAGCCGAGGTGGTGAACGAAAGGGATGTCGACGCCAAATTCCATGTTTATTCCCCCCGTGGGCGTAGCGAGCAGGTGTCAGGCGAGGCGGACGGCGCGCAGGAACCGGAACGTACGTTGAGGTACGTGAGGATTCCGGGCACCGCCCAACGACGCATCACGCCTGCGCAGTAGCCCACCTCAACCACCCGTGACGGCGGAAACGCCACCGTCAACCGCCAGCCACTGCGCCGTGATGTGTTTGCCAGCGTCCGAGGCATAGAGCACACACAGGCCCTTGAGGTCCTCGTCATCGCCCAGGCGCAGCAGCGGCGCGTGGGCGGCGAGTTTTTCCTCGCCCAGGGCCTTGAGTGTGCCCACCGTCATCTTGCTCGGGAAAAAGCCCGGGCAGATGGCGTTGACGGTGATGTTGTACTTGCCCCATTCGCAGCCGAGGGCGCGCGTGAAGTTGATCACCGCACCCTTGGAGGTGTTGTAGGCCACGGTGGTCATCTCGGGCGGGTTGCCGCCCAGGCCGGCGATGGAGGCGACGTTGATGATGCGGCCGGAGCGGCGCGCGATCATGCTGTGCTTGGCGATGTGCTGGCTCAGGATGAAATAGCCGCGGATGTTCAGATTCATGACCTTGTCCCAGGCTTCGACCGGGTGGTCTTCGGCGGGCGCGCCCCAGGCAGCGCCGGCGTTGTTGACCAGGATGTCGACATGGCCGAAGCGCTTGATGGTTTCGTCGGCCAGGCCGCGGATGTCTGCCTCTTTGGCGCAGTCGGCAGCAATCCAGTCCACCGCAATGCCGGCGGCCTTGAGCGTGGCGGCCGACTCCTCGAGGTCTTCGGCCTTGCGCGAGCTCAGCATGATCTTCGCGCCGGCTTCGCCAAGCGCCTGGGCCAGCTGCAGGCCGAGGCCGCGCGAGCCGCCGGTCACCAGGGCGGTTTTTCCGGTGAGATCAAACAATTGCTGGATGGTACGGGTCATGGGAAATGTCCTTGAATGGCTGGAGGGGGATGGGGTGAATTCGCTGCGCAAGGAAGAAGCTCGCGCGCACCCGAAAGAGCTAGTAAAACACAAGACCGACGGCGGCTTCAAGCCCGGCTGTCCTGATGGCGACTTGCGGGGATACGGGCGATTTATCCTGCACTTTCCAGAAAACTTCCGGAGAACGCCACGTTGCCGAAATGGCTGAGCCGGCTTTCGATGTCCAGCCAGATCTCGCCCTGGCAGGCCTGGGTCCAGCGGTGGCAAAACGCGTAGTCCTCGCTGAGGTAGCGGCGGCTGACCGGGTGCACCAGGGTGTCAAAAAAAGTCCAGAAATTACCGCGGGTGTGGGGGTTGTCATAACCGGCCACGTCGTTGCTGTACTGCAGTTGCGGGCAGGCGGCTTTCAGGCGCTCGAACACCTGGCGCTCTATCAGCATCATGCCGGTCGCGGCCTTGCTGACCCTGACGAAACCATTGACGATGTCCAGCGTGTTGCGCTCACTGCCCTGTGGCCAGTCTTCGTCACGCATGTTGGCCGCAAACTGGAGGCTGGCGCGCTTGAGTTCTTCGCTGCTGCCGGCGGTTCGGGCCGCCTCGAACACCTTGTCCCAGTTGTAGCCCTTCATCGGGTAGGCGGCGCAGACCAGCGGCTGGCCGTGGGCCAGCAGGCGCGGCACCAGTTCGGGCTCGAAACCGATGTCGGCATCGATGAACAGCAAATGGCTGCATTCCGGGCGGCCCAGAAACTCCGCAACAATCGTGTTGCGCGCACGGCTGATCAGGCTTTCCTGCGCCAGCGTTTTGAAGGTGACGTCCATGCCCTGCTGCTCGAGCAGGGGCAACAAACGCCGCATGGCGTGGAAGTAGTTGACACCGAGGTTGCCGCCATAACACGGCGTGCCGATCAGGAGGTGGGGCTTCATGGTGGCCGGGAAAGGTCGCTTATTTCCCGACGGTCATGCGCGAGCGGACATAAATCAGCACAAAACCGATGGCGGCCACGATGGCGCCGCCGGTCACCAGAGACCAGCCGAGCGGATCGTGGGTGCGCTGCACCGACAGGCCCAGCACCAGCGTCAGCAGTCCACCGTAAATCAGGACCCAGATCAGCGTCTGCAGCCGGCTTATGGTTTTGCTCGGGGTGGCAGTGCCTGTTTCCTTGAAAAAACCCATTAAAACGCGTCCTCCGGCAAGTCGGCACAGGTCGGATCACGGGATGCGACCACCTGCAGCCAGGCGCTGATTTTAGGCAATTCGTAGTGATAAAAGTAGCGCAAGGCCCCCAGTTTACCTGCGGTCGCAGCTATGGATTTTGTAGCATCGGCCTGCAGCGCCGCGAGCGCCACGTCGAGCCAGATCCAGGCCAGCACGGTGTGGCCAAAGCCCTGCATGTAAGGCACGGCATTGGCCAGCGCTTCCTGCGCATTGCCGGTGGCCCAGGCCGCCTCGGTGGTCGCCCCGACCTGCTGCAGCGCCTGACCCAGTGCCTCGCCGTAAGCGGCAAGTTCGGGAATTTGGCTCGCCCGCTCCATCGTGTGCCTGATGCGCGCGGCCAGCAGGGTCAGGCCCTTGCCACCTTCCATCAGCACCTTGCGGCCCAGCAGGTCGGTGGCCTGGATGCCGTGTGTGCCTTCATGGATCATGTTCAGGCGGTTGTCGCGCCAGTACTGTTCGACCGGGAAGTCGCGCGTGTAGCCGTAGCCGCCGTGGATCTGGATCGCCAGCGAATTGGCTTCCAGGCACCATTCGCTGGGCCAGCTTTTGGCGATCGGCGTCAGCACCTCCAGCAGCAGCCGGGCCTCATCGGCCGCACCGGCGTCGGCCGTGTGCTGCTCGTCCACCAGGCGCGCGCAGTACAGCTCCAGTGCCAGCGCGCCTTCGCAATAACTTTTCTGGGCCAGCAGCATGCGTTTGACGTCGGCGTGTTCGATGATGCGCACTTGCGGCTGGGCGGAATCTTTCCCCGCCGGCCCGACCGGCCTGCCCTGCGGCCGGTTCTTCGCGTAGTCCAGGCTCGCGTAATAACCGGCCATGCCCAGCATGACGGCCGCCGTGCCGACGCCGATACGCGCCTCGTTCATCATGTGGAACATGCAGCGCAGGCCTTCGTGCGGCTTGCCAACCAGGTAAGCGATGGCGCCTGAAACCGCCTGTCCTGAGCCTGTCGAAGGGACCGGATACTTGCCCTCTCCGAAATTCAGCAGCGTGTTGGTGGTGCCGCGCCAGCCGAGCTTGTGGTTCAGGCCGGCCAGCACCACGTCGTTGCGCTCGCCCGTGAGCTGCCCGTCGGCGCCCACCATTTTCTTGGGCACGATGAACAGCGAGATGCCGCGCGTGCCGGGGATCAGTTTGCCGTCCGGCCCCGGAATCTTGGCCAGCACCAGGTGGATGATGTTTTCGCTCAGCTCATGTTCGCCCGACGAGATCCACATCTTGTTGCCGGTCAGGCGGTAGCGCGGGCCCAGCGGATCGCCTTCGAAATCAGCACCGTCCGGCACGGCGCGTGTGGTGATGTCGCTCAGCGACGATCCCGCCTGCGGTTCGGACAGGCACATGGTGCCGGAGAAACGCCCGGCGAACTCGTTGCGCGCAAACACCTCTTTCTGCGCCTCGGTGCCGTGCACCAGCAGCAAATTGGCATTGCCCTTGGTCAGCAGGCTGGAGCCTATGCTGACCGAGGCCATGGCAAAAAAGCAGTTGGCTGCCGCCTCGATGGTGTAGGGCAGCTGCATGCCGCCCTCGTCGTAGTCCTGCGCGGCGCTCAGCATGCCGGAGCCGGCATAGGCCTTGTGCGCTTCGTGCGTGGCCTGCGGCAGAATCACTTTTTCGCCGTCGAACTGCGGCTCCTGGGTATCGACCAGGCGGTTGAACGGCGCATATTTTTCCCGCGCGATGCGTTCGCAGGTGTCGAAGACCGCGTCAAAGGTCTCGCGCGAGTGGTCGGCAAAACGCTCGCGCTGGTTCAGCGCCTCGGCGTTTAGCCAGTTGTAGAGCAGGAAATCGAGGGTGGGACGAAGTGACACGTTAATTCATTCCTTGTTGCCAGGTTGAGACGTGCGGTATGTGCGCACCGTGTCTGGCTTTCCTGAGGCCGCGAAGCGCGCTGTCAAAACGCCAGCGTCTTGCCAGTTGACAGTTAACTCTCCCATGGGCGGATTACGCTGCAATCTGGAAAAGATTACTTTGGAGCCCAGCGCAACGTGATAGAGCTCACGCTCGTCCGCGCCATATTCGGGATAACAACGAATGACCGCACGATAGCCCAATGGGTGAAAAACCGCCGCGTCACAACTGTTGCCAGGGGTCAGCCCCTGGCGCGCAGTCCTCTTATGGACGAATCGGACGCCGCTCCATTCCCATCCCTGGTACTCGAAGATCCAATAATTCGGTGACGGTTGCCGCTTTGCAAAGGAATGGACGAGCGCTTTCTCACCCTCTTGCCACACGTCCTGCAGAACAGCAATTTTCCCTGCCGCCTTGACCTGGTAGGTGGGACCGCCCGCCTCACATGACTTGAAGTTGACCTCAATGGCCGACGGCAATCGCGAGCGGTCTTCTCGAAACTGCATGACTCTTGAATCGTAATCGCTCCAATCGCAGGCCTTCATGCGGTCTTCCAGCGAGTCTGCCCGGGTCATCTGCGCGGCACTCAGCCCCAACAACAGAGCCGCATACCAGCGCAACGCCGGGCTTAGAGGCATTGTCAGAGCACTTCGAACACGCCGGCAGCACCCATGCCACCGCCAATACACATGGTCACGCAGACCAGCTTGGCGCCGCGGCGTTTGCCTTCGATCAGGGCATGGCCGGTCAGGCGCTGGCCGCTGACGCCGTAGGGGTGGCCCACGGCGATCGCGCCGCCGTTGACGTTGAGCTTGTCCATGGGGATGCCCAGCTTGTCGCGGCAATAAATCACCTGCACGGCAAACGCCTCGTTGAGCTCCCACAGGTCGATGTCGCTGACCTTCAGGCCCAGGCGCGCGAGCACCTTCGGAATCGCGTACACCGGGCCAATGCCCATCTCGTCGGGTTCGCAGCCGGCCACGGAGAAGCCGAGGAAACGGCCCAGCGGCTTCAGGCCTTTTTTCTCCGCCAGGGTTTCATTCATCACCACCACCGCGCCGCCGCCGTCGGAGAACTGGCTGGCATTGCCGGCCGAGATCACGCCACCGGGAATGGCCGGCTTGATGCCGCTGATGCCTTCCTTGGTCGTGCCTTCGCGGATGCCTTCGTCCTTGCTGACAGTCACTTCTTTGGTGGTCAGGCCCATGACCGGATCGGCCACGCCCATGGTTACGGTGATCGGTGCAATCTCGGCGTCGAACAGGCCGGCGGCAAGGGCTGCCGTGGCCTTTTGCTGGCTGGCCGCACCGTATTCGTCCATCTGCTCGCGCGAGATGCCGTAACGCTTGGCGACCTGCTCGGCGGTCTGCAGCATGTTCCAGTAGATCTCGGGCTTGTTCTTGGCGAGCCAGGAGTCGGCCAGCATGTGGGTGTTCATTTCCTGCTGCACGCAGGAGATGCTTTCCACGCCGCCGGCCACATACACATCGGCTTCGCCGGCGATGATGCGCTGCGCTGCCAGTGCAATCGTCTGCAGGCCGGATGAACAGAAGCGGTTGACCGTGACGCCGGAGACGCTGATCGGGCAGCCGGCGCGCAGGGCAATCTGGCGCGCGATGTTGGCGCCGGTCGCGCCTTCGGGGTTGGCGCAGCCCATGATCACGTCGTCAACCTCGGCGGCTTCGATGCCGGCGCGCTTGATGGCGTGTTCGACCGCATGGCCGCCCAGGGTCGCGCCGTGGGTCATGTTGAAGGAGCCCTTCCAGCTTTTGGCCAGGGGGGTGCGGGCGGTGGAAACGATTACGGCTGAAGTCATGGGTTTCTCCGGGAATTAGTTGAATGTCTTGCCTTCGGCGGCCAGCTTGGCCAGCAGCGGCGCAGGCTGCCAGAATTTCGCGTCGTCCAGCGGGTTCTGGGCAAAACGCTTCATGCTTTGCACCACGTTGAACAGGCCGACCTGGTCGGCGTAGAGCATGGGTCCACCGCGGTAAATCGGGAAGCCGTAACCCATCAGGTAAACCATGTCGATGTCGCTGGCGCGGGAGGCAATGCCCTCCTCCAGGATGTGCGCAGCTTCGTTGACCAGGGCGTAGACCAGGCGCTGGACGATCTCCTCATCGGAAATCTTGCGTGGCGTGATGCCCTGGGCGGCGCGGTGGTCCTCGATCATCTTGACCACTTCGGCGTTGGGAATCGCGTCGCGTTTGCCGGGCACGTAGTCGTACCAGCCGGCGCCGGTTTTCTGGCCGAAGCGGCCCTTCTCGCACAGCAAATCAGCGGTCTTGCTGTATTTCATGTCGGGTTTTTCGGTGTAGCGGCGCTTGCGGATGGCCCAGCCGATGTCGTTGCCGGCCAGGTCGCCCATGCGGAACGGGCCCATGGCCATGCCGAATTTTTCCATCGCCTTGTCGACCTGGGCCGGTGTACAGCCCTCGTCGAGCAGGAAGCCGCCCTGGCGGCCGTACTGCTCGATCATGCGATTGCCGATGAAGCCGTCGCAGACGCCTGACACCACGGCCGTCTTTTTGATCTTCTTGCTCACGGCCATCACGGTGGCGAGCACGTCTTTCGCGGTTTTTTCACCGCGAATGACTTCCAGCAGCTTCATGACATTGGCCGGGCTGAAAAAATGCATGCCCACCACATCCTGCGGGCGCTTGGTGAAGGCGGCGATCTGGTTGACATCCAGCGTCGAGGTGTTGGAGGCCAGGATGGCGCCGGGTTTCATCACGCGGTCCAGCTCCTTGAAAACCTTTTCCTTGACGCCCATTTCCTCGAACACCGCCTCGATCACCAGGTCGGCGTCTTTCAGGTCGTCGTAGCTCAGCGTGGTGCTCAGAAGGCCCATGCGCTGGTCGTATTTGTCCTGCTTGAGTTTGCCCTTCTTCAGCTGGGCTTCGTAGTTCTTGCGGATGGTGGCGATGCCCTTGTCCAGCGCTTCCTGCTTCATCTCCAGCATCTTCACCGGGATGCCGGCGTTCAGGAAGTTCATCGCAATGCCGCCGCCCATGGTGCCGGCGCCGATCACGGCCACCGACTTGATCTCGCGCTTGGGCGTGTCGTCCGGCACGTCCGGAATCTTGGAAGCGGCGCGTTCAGCCGCAAAAATATGGCGCAGGGCCCGGCTTTCCGGTGTCCACATCAGGTTGATGAAGTTCTCGCGCTCGTACACCATGCCGTCGTCGAACTTCTTTTTCGTGGCGGCTTCCACCGCATCCACACATTTGAGCGGCGCCGGGAAGTTTTTGGCCATGCCCTTGACCATGTTGCGTGCGAACTGGAAGTAGGCGTCGCCGTTGCGGTGTTTGCAAGGCAGGTTGCGCACCAGCGGCAGCGGACGGGTGTCGGACACCGACTGGGCAAAAGCCAGGGCTTCTTCTGCCAGTGACTCGGCAGACGCTGCCATGCGGTCGAACAGTTTCTGCCCCGGGATCTGGGCCAGCAATTCGCTCTTGACCGGCTCACCACTGACGATCATGTTCAATGCGGGCTCGACGCCCAGCGCACGCGGCAGGCGCTGCGTGCCGCCCGCGCCGGGGATCAGGCCCAGCTTGACTTCAGGCAGCGCCACGTTGGTGCCGGGCGCCGCGATGCGGTAGTGGCAACCGAGCGCCAGTTCCAGGCCGCCGCCCATACACACCGTGTGGACCGCAGCCACCACCGGCTTGGACGAGTTCTCGACGGCCAGGATCACGCTGAGCAGGTTGGGCTCGGCCAGCGCCTTGGGCGTGCCGAACTCCTTGATGTCGGCGCCGCCCGAAAACGCCTTGCCGGCGCCGGCCAGCACAATCGATTTGACAGCAGTATCGGCATTGGCTTTCTGCAGGCCGTCGGTGATGCCCAGGCGGGTGGCGTGACCCAGTCCATTGACGGGCGGGTTGTCGAGGGTGATGACCGCCACACTGCCGTGGACTTCGTATTTCGCTGTCATGTGTATTCCTTTATTGCGTGATAAGCGCCCGCCCGCCTGATTGCGGCAGGCCGCCGGACCGACAAAAATAGTACGACCGTTCTTTTCTTATTGTAGAGAGCTTATGTTGCAGTGCAACCTTGAAGGCTGCCTGATTGTCCCTGCCGCGACAAAAACCGGGCCTAAACTTCCAGCCATTCCTTGCGAATATAGGCGTCGGCGCGCAGGCTGTCCGGCGTGCCCTGGAACACGATGCTGCCATGTCCCATGACCAGCGCACGGTCGGAAATGGCCATGGCAATCGTCAGCTTCTGCTCGATCAGCAGCACCGAAATGCCCTTGGCCTTCAGGGTCTGCAGGTACTGGCCGACCAGCTCGACAATCTTGGGCGCCAGGCCCTCGGTCGGCTCGTCGATGATGATCAGGTCCGGGTCGCCCATCAGCGCGCGGCACAGCGTCAGCATCTGCTGCTCGCCGCCGGACAACACGCCGGCTTCGGTGTGCTGGCGTTCCCGGAGGCGCGGGAACATCTGGTACATGTCTTCAAACGACCAGCGGCTGCCCTTGCCCTTGCCTTTTTGACCCAGCATCAGGTTCTGGTGCACCGTCAGTGTCGGGAAGATGTCCCGGTTCTCGGGCACATAACCGATGCCCAGGTGCGCGACCTCATAGGCCTTGCGGCCCGCAATCTGCTTGCCTTTCCACAGGATGTCGCCCTGGCAGTCGACCAGGCCCATGATGGCCTTGGCAGTGGTGGACCGGCCGGAGCCGTTGCGGCCCAGCAGGGCCACAATTTCACCGGGCTGGACCTCAAAATGAACGCCGTGCAGCACATGGCTTTTGCCGTAGTAGGCGTGGAGGTTCTCGACTTTAAGCATGTCAGTGGCCCCCTGCCTGAGATTCTGCGACGTGGGAGCCGAGGTAAGCCTCCTGCACGCGCGGGTTGGCGCGGACGGCATCCGGCGTATCGAAAGCCAGCACCTCGCCGTACACCACCACGGCGATGCGGTCGGCCAGGCCAAACACCACACCCATGTCGTGCTCTACCGTCAGCAGCGTTTTGCCGACGGTCACTTCCTTGATCAAACTGATGAAGCGGCTGGTTTCACTGCGGCTCATGCCGGCCGTCGGTTCGTCGAGCAGGATGACGCCGGCGCCCCCTGCAATGGTGATGCCGATTTCCAGCGCGCGCTGTTCCGCGTAGGTCAGGTTGATCGCCAGCACGTCGCGCTTCTTGTCGAGCTTGATCATCTTCATGAGTTCGTCGGCGCGGTCGTTGGCATCATCCAGATCGGCGAGGAACTTCAGGAAGGTATATTTGTAGCCCAGGCTCCAGAGCACGCCACAGCGCAGGTTCTCGAACACGCTGAGCTTGGGGAAAATGTTGGTGATCTGGAAGCTGCGGGACAGGCCCATGCGGTTGATCTCGAACGGCTTCTTGCCGTTGATGCGCTGGCCGCCCAGCAACACGTCGCCGCTGGTGGGCTCGAAACGCCCGCTGATCAGGTTGAACAGCGTGGACTTGCCGGCGCCGTTGGGACCGATGATGCCGACGCGTTCGCCGGCCTTCACGGCCAGGTTGACGCCGCGGATGATTTCGGTTTTTCCGAAACTCTTGCGCAGGTCTTTCAGTTCAAGGGCGGGAATGGCCCCCACACTTGTCGCTTCGCGTACTGCGTTGCCCCCCGAGGGGGCTGTGCTTGCTCGGGGCGGCCCTTCGCTGCGCACGGCGTGGCCAGTGTTATCCGTCATGACAAAGCCTCCCTGCGCTTGATTTCTTTTTCGATGTATTCCTGGATCTCGCCCCATTCGACCAGGAACTGGCGCCGCGTAAGTTCAAACAGGCCCAGTCCGGTGAACATCACAAAGGCGGCGCCAAACCAGCTGTTGAGGTTCTTCGCATCCAGCGTCACCCCCATGAACTGGAGCTTGGACCCCAGCGAGGTGCTCAGTTGCAGGTGGTAGACCATCTCGATCATCGCGCCTGCGCCGACCAGCAGCACCAGCACCGTCACCGCCATGGCCAGGTAGCTGACCCAGAGTTGCCGCAGCTTGCCGAAAGCAGCCACGCGCAGGTTCATCATGATCAGGCTGGCGATGCCGCCCGGCGCATACATCACCATGAACAGGAACACCAGGCCGAGGTAAAGCAGCCAGGCCTGGGTGTACTCGGACAGCAGCACAAAGGCCAGCACCATCAGGACGGCACCGATGATGGGGCCGAAGAAGAAGGTGGCGCCGCCGAGGAAGGTGAACAGCAGGTAGGCGCCCGAGCGCGCGGCGCCGACGACTTCCGCGGTGACGATCTCGAAATTGAGTGCCGCCAGCCCGCCTGAAATGCCGGCGAAAAAGCCCGCGATGATAAAAGCGAAGTAGCGGACCTTCTGCGTGTCGTAGCCGACGAACTCCACACGTTCCGGGTTGTCCCGCACCGCATTGAGCATGCGCCCCAGCGGCGTGCGCGTGAAGGCGAACATCGCGGCCACGGCCACAAAGGTGTAGAGCGCAATCAGGTAATAAACCTGGATCTGCGGCCCGAAGGTCACGCCCAGCACGGCCTTGCCGACCATCCGGTTGCCCGACACCCCGCCCTCGCCGCCGAAGAATTCCGGGATCATCAGCGACAGCGCGAACACCAGCTCGCCCAGGCCCAGCGTGATCATGGCAAAGGTGGTGCCCGACTTGCGGGTGGTGACATAACCGAACAACACCGCAAAACCGACACCCGCCAGTCCGCCCACCAGCGGCACCAGGGACACCGGCAGGGGCAAGGCCCCGGCGCCGACGCGGTTGAGTGCATGCATGGCAAGAAACGAGCCCAGGCCGGTGTACACCGCATGGCCGAAGCTCAGCATGCCGCCCTGCCCCAGCAGGATGTTGTAGGAGAGGCAGGCAATGATGGCAATGCCCATTTGCGACAGCACCGTCAGGGCCAGACCGCTGCCGAAGATTCTGGGCGACACGATGAGCAGCAGCGCGAACAGTCCCCAGGTCAGCCAGCGCCCGACATTGAGCGGCTTGAATTGGTAATGGGTTTTCATGGTTCAGCCCTCCCGCTTTCCGAGCAGGCCACGCGGCCTGAAGATCAGGATGAGCACGAGGAACAGGTAGGGAAGAATGGGCGCAACCTGTGACAGGGTGAGCTTGATGTACGAATTGTTCATGACGGCGGCGCTGAGCGGCAAGCCGATCTGTTGCGCCAGGGTCGCCAGTGAATAATCGAAAGCCACGGCAAAGGTCTGGATGACACCGATCAGCAGGGAGGCCACAAAAGCCCCCGACAGCGAACCCATGCCGCCGACCACCACCACCACAAAAATCACCGAGCCCACCGTGGCCGCCATGGCCGGTTCGGTCAGGAAGGTGCTGCCGCCGATCACGCCGGCCAGGCCCGCCAGTGCCGAGCCGGCACCGAACACCATCATGAAGACGCGCGGCACGTTGTGCCCCAGGGATTCAACAGCTTCCGGATGCGTCAGCGCGGCCTGGATCACCAGGCCGATGCGGGTGCGCGTCAGCAGCAGCCAGACCGAGGCCAGCATGATCACGGCCACCAGCATCATGAAACCGCGGGTCGCGGGGAATGGGGAGCAGACAATCCGGACGGCTGCATCAGCCGCGCTGCAGAGTTCGGCAGGTGCGGCACCCCAGTGCAGGCTCAGGCCCTTGATCGAGTCGTTGATGAGCGTGAAGGCCGGCCCCTGCAGCAACGCAGGCGGGCGGAATTCCACGGCGATGCGGCCCCAGATCAGTTGCACCAGTTCGACGATCACATAGGACAGGCCGAAGGTGATCAGCAACTCCGGCACATGGCCGTATTTGTGCACCTTGCGCAGGCACTGGCGCTCGAAGACGGCGCCCAGCGCGCCCACCACCAGCGGCGCGATCAGCAGCGCGGGCCAGAATCCGACAAACTGGGCCACGGTGTAACCGACATAGGCGCCCAGCATGTAAAAACTTGCATGCGCAAAATTGAGCACGCCCATCATGCTGAAAATCAGCGTGAGTCCCGAACTCAGCATGAACAGCAGGAGCCCGTAGCTCAAGCCGTTCAGCATCGAGATGATGAAAAACTCCATTCCAGTTGACCTTCCTCGTCGATGAAATAAAAGAGCCCGATACGGTGCGACCCGCTCGGGCTCTGTCTCGGCCTCAGGCGTCGATGGTTAAGGGCGCTTCATCTGGCAGCTGGTCGGTGTGCTGGACACATAGTTGGGATATTCCGCAACCGGTGCCAGCGTCATGCCGGTTTTCTCGGGGCTGTAGGGAAACTTGGCATCGGCTTTTTGCCAGACCGACATGTACAGCACCTGCTGCAACTGGTGGTCGGTCTTGCGCATTTCGACTTCACCGTTGAAGCTCTTGACCTTCAGGCCTTCCATCGCTGCAGCCACCTTCACCGGGTCGGTGGATTTGGCCTTGGCCATCGCGGCACCCAGCATCTCGAAAATGCGGATGGTCGAGCCGGTGTAGAAGTCGTCGTTGTACTTGGCGTTGAATTCCTTCATCCACTTGTCCATCTGCCCACCCATGTTGTAGTGGTTGTAGGCAATCTGGTAGACACGTCCGGCGCCGTTCTGGCCCAGGGCGGCCGGCGTGCCGGTGACGCCTGCGTAGTAAGTGAAGAACTTGCCGTTGTAGCCGTTTTCGTTGGCTGCCTTGATCAGCAGCGAGAGGTCGGAACCCCAGTTTCCGGTGATCACGGTATCGGCGCCGGAGGCCTTGATCTTGGCGATGTAGGGTGCAAAGTCACGCGTCTGCGCCAGCGGGTGCAGATCCTCGCCCACCACCTGGATGTCCGGGCGCTTGCGGGCCAGCGACTCCTTGCCGTACTTCACGACCTGGTGGCCGTGCGAGTAGTTCTGGTTCAGGAAATAGACCTTCTTGATGTCGGGCTGCTTGGCGATGAAGCTGGACATGGCTTCCATTTTCATGGAGGTGTCGGCGTCAAAACGGAAGTGCCAGTAGCTGCACTTGCTGTTGGTCAGGTCCGGATCCACCGCGGAGTCATTGAGGTACATCACCTCCTTGCCGGGATTGCGCGCATTGTGCTTTTCCACCGCGTCGGACAGGGCCAGCGCCACCGATGAACCGTTGCCCTGGATGATGTAACGTGCGCCCTGGTCGATCGCCGCCTTCAGCGCATTCAGGCTCTCGGCCGGGCTGAGCTTGTTGTCGATGGGGGTGACTTCGAATTTCACGCCGGCCGGGTTGCCCGCGCCGCTGAATTTCTCGGCAAAAAACTGGTAGCCCTTGATCTGGCTGACGCCGACCGGGCCGAGCAGGCCGGTGAGAGGGTCGATGCGGACCATCTTCACGGTTTCGCCCTTTTGGGCAAAGGACACGCCGGCGGCCATCATCATGGCCGAGGCTGCAACAATTCTGAGGGTCAACTTCATCTTATGTCTCCTGGTTACTGATATGAGCAGCGTACAAGT
>CALRTF020000018.1:0-29104 GCA_943370985.1 Paenacidovorax caeni | reverse complement strand
CGAGGATACTGAAAGAAAAGGGTGTGTCGCTAAAGCACAGGAAGCCTCTTTCTCCTAAGAAATCTAGCCATGAAACGCAAACTAGACTTAGTCTTAGAAATAGAGTGGCATCGACGTGCTCGGCAATACTCAGTCTCGGAGTGGGAAACCGGGACGCATGCTTGCTAGATACCTATCTTCCGTTCCTCGATGAAGTGAAACTTAGTTTACGGCTTGGTCAGACCCCCCAGTTGAGTAGACCTGTTAGGCCCGTGCGAGCGAGTGTTAAATGGGAGCAGAGGCAGTGGGGAAGGATAATTAGTGGCCAAACGCAATTCGAAGAATTCTTCCTGAATATGCTGCCGCAACAAATTCCTACCCTGTATCTAGAGGGCTATCCATTATTGCTGGAACAAATAGCAGGCATGCCGTGGCCAAAAAATCCTAAAGCGATTTACTCCTGTAATGCTTTGTTGCATGAGACCGTTGCCATGGGCTATATTGCGGAAAAAACTGAAAATGGCAGCCCCTTTATTTACGGCCAGCATGGAGGATTTTATGGCGCTGGACAATTCATTTGGGCTGAGGAGCATGAGCGAAAAGTTGCGGATAGATATCTTACTTGGGGTTGGGATGAGGTTGCCGCCAAAAATATCGTCCCTATTGGAATTAATAAAAAGATCATTAAGAGAAATAAGTTTTCAAAACGGACTTTCGAAAATTTGTTGTTGGTTCTTGGTCCGGATGGGCCTCGGTATACATTTCGCCTAGACTCAGATTCCGGCGTCTGTAGGATTAGAAAAAGTATTGCTGATGGCATTCAATTTGGACGTTTACTTAAAGAGAGTCAATCTTACGATTCGCTTGTAGTTAGATTATTTCCCACGGATTATGGTTTTGGTACGAGAGAGCAATGGACCAATGCTCATCCTTCGGTAAAGCTTGAGCAGGGCGCTCGATCAATATGGCGGTTGGTTTCCGAGGCCAAGTTGGTTGTGTATACCTATAATTCGACGGGCTATCTGGAGTTTATGGCTGCGAATGTCCCCGTGGTGATTTTCTGGGACCTAACTTTGGGACCCTTACGTGCATCTTCGATTCCTGACTTTGACGAGTTGGAAGCTGTTGGGGTTTTTCACTCGACGCCTGAATCGGCGGCCGTGCATGTAAAGAAAATTTGGAATGATATCGAAGGGTGGTGGATAAGCGAAGCAGTACAAAATGCATTAACGAAATTTAAAAATAAATACTGTTATCAATCTGAAAATATTGTTGAGAAGCTTGAGACGGTGCTTAAGCTTTGATCCGTAGAGCGCCTAAGCGTTATTGATTGAATAAGTAGGCACTGCAGTTGTAGACATATAGTTGATGTTGACTCTCTAAACTTTGAGATTGGTTTGAAGATCCCATGCCAAAAGCGCTAATCACAACGGTTCCTTTCGGGGAAAAAAATAGACTCCCCTTGGAGCAGCTCGAGGCCGCAGGGATTGAGTATTTGATCAACCCATTGGGCCGCAAACTCAAGGAAGATGAGCTTGCAGAAATGGTGTCTGACTTTGACGTGCTTATCGCAGGGACGGAGCTAATCACCGACAAGGTGATGAATAGCGCCAGCCGTCTGAAGCTTATTTCCCGGGTTGGTATTGGCCTGGATGGCGTGGATCTGCTGGCCGCAGAGAGGCGCGGTATCCAGGTCAGCTACACGCCGGATGCTCCGGCGCCCGCCGTGGCAGAGTTGACGATAGGCTTGATGCTCTCCCTGCTGCGGTCCGTGCATGTCGCCAATGCCCAGATACACCGTGGTGAGTGGCATCGCCATTTTGGGCGGCGCATCCCTGAAGTCACGATTGGCATCATTGGAACGGGGCGGATCGGTGGCCGTGTTTTACGTCGCCTTGCCGGGTTTGGAAGTCCGCGCATCCTGGTCAACGACATCCACCCCAATCAAAAAGTAGCTCCGGACCTCAAACTTGAATGGGTCGACAAGGAGGAAATTTACCGCCACGCCGACGTGATAAGCCTGCATCTGCCGCTGACGAGCCAGACCAAGAACATGATCCGGCGAGAGCATCTCCTGCAGATGAAGCAGGACGCAATGATTATCAACACTTCTCGCGGCGGCATCATCAATGAGCATGATTTGGCACAGGTGCTTGGCTCGGGCCATCTGAGTGGCGCGGCCATCGATGTTTTCGAACAAGAGCCTTACGCAGGCCCTCTTGGGCAGGTAGAACGTTGCCTGCTCACCTCGCATATGGGTTCAATGTCGGTGGACTGCCGAACGCGTATGGAGATTGAGGCAACGGAAGAGGCGGTGAGATTTTTGACGGGACGACCTCTGCAGGGCCTTGTTCCGCCAGAAGAGTATGACGTACAAAGGCAGGGGCTGTAATGAAAAAGGGGAAAGTCTGCGTGATCGGGGGGGCGGGCTTTCTCGGATCCCATGTATGTGACCAACTCTCGAATGCTGGTTATGAGGTGCACATCTATGATCGGGCTGCCTCTGTTTGGTTGCGCGCGGACCAAGTCATGGTGTGTGCGGACATCTTGGACAAGGCCGCCCTGGACGAAACCATCAAGGGCTGCGAAGCCGTTTATAACTTTGCCGCCATTGCGGACCTTGACGAGGCGCTGGACAAGCCGGTGGAGACAGTTCAGGTCAATATTCTGGGCAATGTCATGGTGCTTGAAGCATGCAGGCGCCATGCAGTCAAACGTTATGTGTACGCCAGCACCGTATATGTGCATAGTCGCGAAGGCGGTTTTTACCGATGTAGCAAGCATGCGGCCGAGCAGTTTGTTGAGGAGTATCAACGTCGTTATGCGCTGGACTTCACCGTGCTTCGTTACGGATCGCTGTATGGTCCGCGCTCGGATCATCACAATGGATTGTGGCGGACAGTTAAGAAGGCACTGGATGCCGGGCGGGTGAGCTACCAAGGCAGTCCGGAAGCGATGCGCGAGTACATCCATGTGGAAGATGCGGCCAGAGCGAGTGTTGTCGTACTCGGCGAAGAATTTAGAAACCAGCATGTAGTCCTGACCGGACAGGAGCCCATGCGTGTGGTAGACCTTCTCAAAATGTTGGCAGAAATACTTGGAATGCCGCAAGCAGTGGAGTTCATTGAGTCCAACCACGCTGGACATTACATCCGCACCCCCTATGCCTATCAGACGCAATTGGGTAGAAAATATGTTCCCCCGCTGCATGTGGACTTGGGACAGGGACTCTTGCAACTCATCGAGGAAATTCAAAAAACCGGCTCACCTGATTTGAACAATGACACAGCTTAAAAAAATCGTTAAATCTGCAATTCATGCCTTGTGTGAATTCACATCTGGTACCCGGATCGGGCGGTATTTCATGAACGAAATGCTCCAAATCACAATGGAAAGAGTTCAGAAAGTATCTTACGGCGACGTGGCTCTAAGTTTCCCGACGCCTAATTCATTGTGCGAGTGGCGTGCAGAAACTTTCGCGACCAAAGAGCCTGAAACGTTGGAGTGGATTGATTCGTTGCCGGAGAATTCCATTTTGTGGGATGTAGGTGCAAATATTGGCCTTTACTCTGTGTATGCGGCCAAAAAGAAAAATTGCCGTGTCTGGGCTTTTGAGCCTTCGGTGTTTAATCTGGAATTGCTGGCAAGGAGCATTTCTGCTAACCAGTTGACGGACCTGATTTGCATTGTTCCTATCGCGTTGAGTGATCGTCTGGCGCCAAGCAATATGCGAATGACATCAACGCAGTGGGGCGGGGCGTTGTCAACTTTTGGCCAGGACTTTGGTTGGGATGGTAAATCGATCCAGCCGGTTTTCAGTTTTCAAACGCTGGGGCTGAGCATGGAGGATGCAGTAAACAGGTTGTCTATTCCTGCGCCTGATTTCATCAAGATGGATGTTGATGGTCTTGAGCACTACATACTTCAGGGTGGTTCCAATATCTTGAAGAATGTTAAAGGAATTCTTATTGAAATTAATGATGACTTTGCATTGCAGGCTGAGCAATGCAAAAGATTACTTGATGAGGCAGGGTTGGTATTGAAAGAGAAGCGGCATTCCGAAATAATTTCCAGTTCGACGTTTGGCTTTCAACATAGTTATAACCAAATCTGGGTTCGACCCTAACAACCGATGGGGCTTTTAAAGAGCGCTGCGCTTATATTCTGGGATTTTGACGGGGTCATTAAAGATTCTGTTGAGGTAAAGGCTGAAGCGTTTGCCAAGTTGTTTCGGCCGTTTGGGTCTTTGGTGGTCGAAAGGATCCGCGAGCATCATCATGCCAATGGTGGAATGTCCCGGTTTGACAAGTTGCCGCTTTACATCGGGTGGTCGGGCGACGAACCCACCGCTGCGAAGATAAACCAGTTTGAACGCCAATTTGGCAGGCTGGTCATGCAGGATGTAATTGAGTCGCCCTGGGTAGACGGTGTGGAAGACTTCCTTCGTCGTAACCCCTACAAGCAAACATTCGTTCTTGTCTCCGCCACACCCAAGCCTGAGATGGACGAAATCCTGGATTCCCTCGCGTTAACAAATTGCTTTAGGGGTGTCTTTGGTGCGCCTACGCACAAGGCGGACGCAATCAGCATGACGCTCGAGGAGCAGATGCTCAATCCGTCCGATTGCCTTATGATCGGCGACGCTCGCGCTGACCTCGCTGCCGCACAGGCCAACAAGGTTCCCTTTGTACTGCGCAAGCATCGAACGAATTCAGCGGTGTTCGCCGACTATGCAGGTCACTGGATCAAGGATTTCAAAGCACAATGAACCGCGAAGAAAAAATTCATGAAATCCGCCGGGCGCTGGCGGGTGATCTGCCTTCAATAGGAAGTTGGATTCAAATCCCTCACGCGTCTCTTGCCGAGATCATTGGCCAGGCTGGTTACGATTGGGTTGCCGTTGACATGGAGCATGGTTCCATTTCAATTCATCAACTACCGGATCTTTTTCGGGCCCTGGAGTTGGGCGGGACATTGCCATTGGTTCGCCTGGCAAGAGGGCACACAAAGGACTGCAAACAGGCATTGGATGCAGGGGCGGGAGGCGTCATCGTTCCGATGGTTGAATCCGCAGCGCAGCTGCTGGCGGTTAGGGACGCTTGCCGCTGGCCGCCAGCGGGTGCTCGTGGAGTTGGGTTTTCACGCGCAAATCTTTTTGGCAAGCACTTTGACACGTACCGTGTAGAGGCTCAAGCGCCGATACTGGTGGCGATGATTGAGCACATCCGCGCGGTTAACGATCTGGAAAGCATTCTTGCGGTAGACGGTCTTGATGCGATTCTTGTGGGCCCGTATGACCTGTCGGCTTCGATGGGAATGGTTGCAGAATTTGAGTCCCGGGACTTCTTGTCTGTCATGGACCGTATACGTCAGCTTTGCGCCAAGCATAATGTTCCATACGGCGTTCACATTGTGCAACCGGATGCCTTGGCTCTCCAGCAAAAAATTGCCGAGGGTTATCGGTTTATTGCGTACTCGCTGGATTCTGTTTTTTTTAATCACGCTGTCGTCAACCCTTTGAGGGCCGTGACGTGAATTTCAAACAGAGATTGAAGCTGCAATACTACCAGGTAAAAAAGTTCGCAAAAAAATACACTCAAGGTTCCAATACGGTTGCAAATCTTTCAAAAATAATTATCGGTAAAAACGCGTCCGGAAAAATAATTCTTGACGATTATGTGATTTGCAATGCCGAGCTGTACAGTTTTTTTGATCGGGGTGTAATCCGGGTTGGACGCTGCAGTTACCTTGGTGAAAACACAAGGATATGGGCGCTCACTCAGGTGCACGTAGGCGACAGGGTTTTAATATCTCACGATTGCTTTATTTGTGACAACCTCACTCATCCTCTTGATGCAAAAGTGCGGCACCAGCAATATATGGCAAAGCATGGGTTTGAGTTTCCGGGCAACATCGACTTGGCGGGTGAGCCGATTGCTATTGAAAATGATGTCTGGATTGCTGCCGGTGTGACAATTCTCAAGGGGGTGACTATCGGCGCTGGTTCTGTCGTTGCAGCCGCCTCGGTAGTCACAAAAGATGTTCCCCCAAATGTTATTGTGGCTGGAAATCCGGCAAAGATAATTCGAAAACTTGAAGTAAATAATGGAGTAATTGATGGCGTTGCCTGATGCTTGTCCCCTCTGTCAGGCGGGCCGCGATAGTCAGACTGTTGTGACTGCGCATGTCTATGGTTCTCCGAAGGGGCATCATGCTTTCTACAGATGCGGCAGCTGTCAGGTTCACTACCTTTATCCTCAACTCACGCCTGAAGACGAGAAGCGGTTTTACGCTGCTGAGTTTGAGGGCTTTATGGCAAGTCGAGCCGGGAATCAGGGCGGCTGGCGGAAGGCGGAGGCGCACATAGTTGCCAACGAGCCAACACGAGTCCGCCGCATGAAGTACCTTGAGCCGCATTTGGGTGCCGGTGCTGATTTGCTTGAAGTCGGTTGCTCGTCAGGATTTATGGTCTTTCCATTGATTGGTCGTGAATGTCTCTGCACAGGAATTGAGCCCTCGGGCGTGTTCAGCGAGTATGTCAAAAGTCGTGGCGTGGCTGTCTACGAATCGATGGAAAAATTAAAGGAAGCTGAGCCCGAAAAACTGTTTGATCTAATCATGCATTTTTTTGTGCTTGAACACGTCTCGCGGCCTTTGGATTTCCTCGAAGCGCAGTTGGATGCACTTAAACCGGGTGGCAAAATAATCTTCGAAATTCCCAATGCTGCTGATCCACTGTATTCAATTTACGATATACCGGCTTTCGAGCGGTTTTACTGGTCCGTGGCACACCCGTGGTATTTCAATGAGGCGTCTTTGCATCATCTTCTCAAGCAACTCGGACGACCATATGAGATTTTGCTGGACCAACGATACGATCTGTCGAATCACATGACTTGGGCTCGCGATGGGAAGCCTGGTGGAATGGGGCGATTCACCGAAACTTTGGGAGCAGAGCTTGAGGAAAGTTATAAAAATGCACTCATTCGCATTGGCCGATGCGATACCTTGGTCGGAGTGATCAGCAAGAACTGAAGTTATCTATGGCAAAAGTCTTGGTTACGGGGGTGGCAGGTTTCATCGGCTCTAATGTTGCGTCGCGATTCTTGCATGAGGGCTATGCTGTCGTCGGCGTAGATGACCTTTCGAACGGCCACCCTCAAAACATACCTGCTGGGGTTGAATTCATACAGGGTGATCTGACTCAGTCTGCAACCATCGACAAAATTCCCGGAGACTGTCGGATAATTTTGCATTTGGCAGGTCAGTCGTCCGGGGAGATCAGTTTCGATGATCCAGTGGCCGATCTTGAGAAAAATACAGTCAGCACGCTTAATCTTATTGCCTACGGCATAAAAAATCGCATAGATCGCATTGTTTATGCGAGTTCTATGTCTGTATATGGTGCTGTACCGAATACGCCGATTGGCGAGCACCACGCCTGTTTGCCGCTGTCTTGTTACGGAGTTGGAAAGTACGCATCTGAGGGCTACCTCCGTGTTTATGCAAGCAAGTTGGCATTTGTTTCCCTGCGCATGTTCAATGTTTATGGTCCTGGCCAGGATATGCGGAATCTAAGACAGGGAATGGTGAGCATCTATCTTGCCCAAGCGCTCGCAACTGGCCGAATCGGAGTCAAGGGAAGTATTGAGCGGTTTCGCGATTTCGTATTTATAGATGATGTTGTGGAGTCGTGGTTTAGAGCCGCGACCCGGCCATCAGCTGTTGGCCGGACATTGAATATCGGCACAGGCGTCAAGACATCCGTCGCAACTCTTCTTCAGCATGTACAGGAACTTGTGCCGGGTAGCAGTTATTTCGTCGAGGGCGCGACCCCGGGGGATCAAAGCGGCATATTTGCAGATGTTTCCGCGTCAAGAGACTGCCTTGGCTTGGAAGCCTTTGTCCCGCTGCATGCGGGGCTAAAGAAATTTGTCGACTGGGCAAAATCCGAAAACCTGCTGATTCCCAAAACCTAAACAAAAAATCATGAAAACACTTGCACTTATTCCTGCACGCATGGGCAGCAGTCGCTTCCCCGGTAAACCCATGGCACTATTGCTCGGCAAGCCAATGATCGGGCACGTCTATGAGCGAGTAGCCCAATCTCCTCTACTGGATCTGGTGGCCGTTGCGACTTGTGACGAGGAAATCTACAGATACATCGAGTCGATAGGTGGCGTTGCCGTAATGACGGGTACTCAGCATGAGCGTGCTTCAGATCGTTGCGCCGAGGCCCTGCTCAAACTTGAAGAGACCAACAATACGCGGTATGACATTGTGGTGATGGTTCAGGGGGACGAGCCGATGACCCATCCCGGCATGATCTCCGAGGCCCTCCAGCCGCTGCTGGATCACCCGGAGATTCAGGTTGTGAACTTGCTGGGCGAGATCAATGATGCGTCCGAGTTTGAAGATAGAAACTGCATCAAGGTCGTATGTGATCTGAAGTCCAATGCGATTTATTTTTCCCGGGAGCCTATTCCAACCCGCAGCAAGATACCTGACGTTCCGATGTTTAAACAGGTCTGCATCATCCCTTTTCGCCGTGACTATCTTCTGGAGTACACCGAGTTGGAGCCGACTCCGCTGGAGATCGCGGAGTCCATAGACATGATGCGGATTCTGGAGCATGGAGGAAGCGTTCGCATGGCGCCAACCAGACACAACACCCGTGCCGTGGACACACCAGACGATTTGAAAAATGTAGAGCGCCTTATGCGGGAATCGAATGCCTGAGAGTGGACCAGGCTAACCAGTTAATTGATGGCGCTACGCTTTTCGTCTGGGATGCAGACGGAAGGCCACCAATTGGCAACTGGATTGTGGTTCTATGGCGAAGCCTGCAAGAGGATGTCTCGCCCGGTGCTGTTTCTATTCCCGTGTTGGTAGAGCGCAATTCTGATTCCTTACGAGCGAGTTATCTGGCTTGGATTTATGAACTCGGCGAACGTAAAGTTCATGGGCAAAGTTTGGTGGATTACCTACAGGTGCGCCCCGGATTCAGTTTTTGGTGGATGAGTCTGCTCGCGGAGAAATGCAGTTACAGCAAATCTCCACAAATTGCTGATGCGATTCGCTTCATGGCTTTGGTGCAATGGGTGGGCAGCCATTCTCCCGCGAAGGTCGTGTTGGTCAGTGCGAATCGGGCTCTCGTTAAATGCGTTCGCTCATGGTGTGCCGGACTGGGTCTGGCATTTGAATGGAGGCAACTATCAGTCAAGCCGGTAAAACTGCCGTGGATAAGGCGGATTTATGAATTGCTGCCTCATCCCCTGCGGGCGTTGATATGGCTGGCGCGCCACCTGCATCAGTCGTGGCCGTTGAGGGGGGTCGGCTTGCCTGAATGGAGGTCGACGAAAGGGCGGGTGACTTTTATGTCTTATCTGTTCAATTTGTCTCCTGACTCGTTGAAGTCTGGGCGTTTTGAAAGCAGCTATTGGGCCCATTTACCGAAAGAGTTGCAACGCGAGGGGATTGGCACGAACTGGCTTCACTGGTATGTAAAAGACTCACTGCTTCCCTGCGAGCGCCTGGCAGCCAAAGCCCTTCGTCAATTCAATGTGGCGGCAGGTGGTGAGCAGGTGCACGTGACCTTGAATACCTTTCTGGAGGCCAGGGTAGTTATCAAAACGCTCAGCGATGCCGGACGCATGGCATGGAAGGTCAGCCGTATACCTGGGAAATTTTTTGAGCCAAGCCACAATGGAGTCAATCTCTGGCCTTTGTTCGAAGAGGAGTGGCGGGAATCATCATTCGGTCTGGCTGCGATTAACAATGCTCTTGCCCTCAGCCTTCTCGAATCTGCACTTCAACTGTTGCCCAAACAATGCGCAGGCATTTATCTTCAGGAGAACCAGGGGTGGGAATTCGCTTTTGTTCATGCGTGGAAGTCGGCTGGGCATGGCCAACTGATAGGCGTGCCTCACTCGACCGTTCGCTATTGGGACTTGAGGTACTTTTTTGATCGGCGATCCTATGATCGGAGCGGTATCGCTGCCCTGCCCATGCCTGATCTGGTCGCCCTCAATGGCAAGGCGGCCCGGGAATCCTATAGCAAGGGTGATTATCCGATGGACAAGACCAGCGAGGTCGAAGCCCTTCGCTATCTTCATTTGGAGAAAATCTCTGTAAAAGTGGATGACATGCTTCGGCCCGAAAATCCATGCATGAAAATCCTTGTTTTAGGTGACTATTTGCCCAGAAACACGCACCTTCAAATGAGTCTGCTGGAGGAGGCAATGTTGCGATTGCCGGGCAACGTAATTGTCACGGTCAAGCCGCATCCTGCCTGCCCCATCCAGTCTGAAAGCTACCCGATGCTGCGGATGGAGCTGACTAAGGAGCCGATCTCCCGACTTCTGACTGGATGCAGTGTTGCGTACACAAGCGCGGGAACCTCGGCCGCTGCTGATGTGTATTGCGCAGGGGTGCCGGTTGTTTCCGTTTTTGATCCAGATACACTCAATCAAAGCCCGCTACGTGATAGAAAAGATGTGTCTTTTGTCAGCAACGCGGAAGGGCTTGCTTCCGCGTTACTGGTAGCTATGACCACGACCCGCCCAGATTCGCGTCCGCAGGACTTCTTTCAGCTCGATTCACGGCTTCCGCGATGGCGCGCGTTGCTGCTGTCGACCGCGGCATGAACGCGTCCTTACCCGAGACTTAGTAGTTGAACTTGATTTGAATTTTTAGCCAAAACAATGATCCTCCAAAACTCTTTCCGTGAAAAAACCGTCCTGATCACTGGTCACACCGGGTTCAAGGGCGCATGGCTCACTGCTTGGCTGAAGCAACTTGGTGCCAGGGTGGTTGGCATAGCCCTTGATCCGCCTACGGTACCGTCCCATTTTCAGGCCGCAAATCTGGCGAACGGCATGACTGACCTTCGCGTCGACATCCGTGATCGGGCATCCGTTGAAGATGCCATTGTTGCTGCAAAACCTGATTTCGTTTTTCATCTCGCCGCCCAAGCACTCGTGCGCCGGTCTTATGAGGACCCTCTGGAAACTTGGCAAACCAATGTCTTGGGAACCTTGCATGTGCTTGAGGCCTTGCGAAAATTGGACAGACATTGTGCGGCGGTATTGATTACCAGCGACAAATGTTATGACAATGTGGAGTGGGTATGGGGATACCGCGAGACTGATGCCTTGGGAGGACCAGATCCCTACAGTGCATCCAAGGGGGCGGCAGAACTTGCCATTCGGTCGCACGTCAAATCCTACTTCCCCAAGGCCACGAGCAAGGTTCGCATAGCGACCGCGCGGGCCGGTAACGTAATCGGCGGAGGCGATTGGGCCGCCGACCGAATTGTTCCAGACTGCGTCAAGGCGTGGTCCGACAACACGGCTGTTGAGTTGCGCAACCCGCATTCAACACGACCCTGGCAGCATGTGCTCGAACCCCTGAGTGGGTATCTGAGTTTGGCAACTGCGTTGGTTCGCCAACCTGACTTGCACGGGGAGCCTTTTAACTTCGGACCTGCAGCGCAGCAGAACCACAGTGTGTTGGCGCTTGTTCAGAGGATGGCGGTGCATTGGGACCAGGTGCGTTGGTGTGATGTATCGCAAGCTTCGACAGGCCCTTATGAGTCGGGCTTGCTCAAGCTTAATTGCGACAAAGCTCTGCATCATTTGCAGTGGCGTGCTGTGATGAATTTTGAAGAGACTGTCCAGATGACGGCCGAATGGTATCGGGAGTATTACCAGCCCTCAGCACAAATTGCCCTGACTACCCAGTTGCAAATCGACGCCTATACGGCTCTGGCCAGGCTACAGGAGCTGCCGTGGGCTCAATGAGCTTGGATGGCATATTGGTTAGCCCGCTAGCCCGCATTGCGGCAACGGGGGGGGATGTCCTGCATGCCATGAAGCGTACGGACGCAGGCTACGCCGGGTTTGGGGAAGCCTATTTTTCCTCTGTGTCCCAAGGTGCCGTCAAGGCATGGAAGCTTCATACCAGAATGACAATGAACATCATTGTTCCGGTGGGGCGGGTACGCTTCGCGTTTCATCTGCGTGACACCAATGAGTTTCGTGTTGAGGAGCTTGGCGCAGATAGATACGCGCGTGTGACCGTGCCGCCCGGTATCTGGTTTGGGTTTCAGGGATTGGCTCCCCATAACCTGTTGCTGAATATCGCAAACATTCCTCATGACCCTGCAGAAGTTCAGCGACTCGCAATTTCAGAAATAAAGTTTGGTTGGAGCTAGCCATGAAAGTTATTCTTCTTGCGGGTGGATTCGGTACACGCTTGTCCGAATACACCGATGTAATTCCCAAGCCCATGGTGCCGGTCGGGGGAAAGCCAATCCTGTGGCACATCATGCAGACCTACGCACACTTTGGACATAAGGACTTTTACGTCGCTCTCGGATACAAGGCCGAGGTGATCAAGGAGTATTTTCTTAATTACAGGGCGCTCAATGCCGACTTCACGGTAGATCTGGCCTCAGGCAATGTTTCTCCGCATCAGGTGGATCCGGTCGACTGGCGAGTAACCCTGGTCAATACCGGCGACGCATCCATGACAGGCGGGAGGGTCAAGCGTATGCGGTCCTTTATCGGAAACGAGTCGTGCATGTTGACTTATGGCGATGGGGTTGCGGACATTGATCTGAACGCCTTGCTGGCGTTTCATCGCAGCCATGGAAAATTGGTGACAGTGTCGGCTGTCCGCCCCGCTGCCCGGTTTGGGGAGCTGGAGCTGGACGGTCACAAAGTGGCAAGTTTCCAGGAGAAGCCGCAACTGCATGACGGCTGGATAAATGGAGGCTTTTTTATTGTCGAGCCCGGCTTTTTCGATTTGATCGATGGAGATGGCACCATGCTTGAACGTGAACCACTGGAGCGCGCAACCAGGGCGGGGGAACTGATGGCCTATCGTCATGACGGCTTCTGGCACTGCATGGACACCAAGCGTGATCACGAACTGCTGGAGTCATTGTGGGCCAAAGGTGCTCCGTGGGCGGTTTAGGGTGATCTCATGCGCGTGCTGATTACCGGCGGATTTGGGTTTGTCGGCGGCCGACTTGCACAGCATCTTCAGCAGATCGGCCATCACGTCGTTTTGGGATCCCGCAGCGTTCGCAGCGCTCCCGACCGGGGGCTACCTGGGGCGTCAGTCGCGGTGGTTGACTGGGCGAATATCGAGGCGCTAAAGAAGATCTGTGATGGGGTTGACGTGGTGATCCAGGCTGCGGGTATGAATGCCCGGGCGTGCGAAGCTCATCCTCTAAGGGCGCTTGAGGTCAACGGGCTCAACACGGCGCGATTGCTTGAGGCCGCGATAGCAGTTGATGTGGGAAGGTTTGTGTATCTCTCCACTGCCCACGTGTATGCCAGCCCACTGGCCGGCAGCATCTCGGAAAATACTTGCCCGCGCAATCTTCATCCATACGCGACGTCACATCTCGCAGGCGAAAATCCGGTCTTGAGAGCAGGACTGGAGGGCTCGATCCAGGGTCTGGTTGTGCGTTTGTCGAATGCGTTTGGAGCGCCGGTGCATCAGGACGTCGATTGTTGGGGCTTGTTGGTGAATGACCTGTGCAAACAGTCCGTTGAGACGGGACAAATCAATTTGCGCTCAAGCGGATCCCTGCAGCGTGACTTTATTGCCATGGCGGAGGTATGCCGGACTCTTGAGCGCTTGTGTTCGCCGAGCATCAGGCTTCCGCAGCCTGGCATTGTCAACCTCGGCTCTGGTGTTTCGCACTCTGTGCTGGAAATGGCGCAACTCGTCCAGTTGCGCAGCAAGCAGGTCTTGGGGTTTGAGCCGGAGTTAAGGCGACCATCCGATATTGATGAACCGCATGAGGGGCTTGACTACGGTACAGACAGGCTCATCGACATGGGAATTCAGGTAACAGCCGAGAACGATTCCGAAATTGACAGCTTGCTGACGTTTTGCCACGCTAACTTCAAAAGACCGCGGAGCCAATTGCAATGATCGAGGCAACTCAACCGCTTGTTTCGGTAGTGATCCCGACCTATAACCACGCTCACTTTCTGGGTCGCGCCCTCCAGTCAGTTCTGGATCAGAGCTTTCCGAACTGGGAGGCCATTGTGATAGACAACCACTCGGGGGACAACACTGATCAGGTGATTCAGAGCTTCAATGACGCGCGGATTACCACACTGAAGATTCACAATAACGGAATCATCGCCGCCTCCAGAAATGCGGGAATACGTGCTGCCAAAGGCGATTGGATCGCTTTTCTGGATTCGGATGATTTGTGGTACCCACAGAAACTTGCTACTGCCCTGAAGGGAATTGCGGAGGATATGACGGTTGATGTTTGCAGCACCGACGAGGTTCTGGTCAACGAGTTGACCGGCGACAGAAGCGTGCTGGAATATGGCCCGTGCTCGTCGAGTCTTTATAAAGAACTCCTGGTGGAGGGGAACCGCTTTTCCCCATCCGCCGCGCTTGTACGCCGTGATTTTTTGAGCCGCATGGGCATTGGTTTTCGCGAGAACAAGGAGTTTGTGACCGCCGAGGACTACGACTTGTGGATGCTGCTCGCGCGAGCCGGTGCGAAATTCAAGTGCGTACACTCGGTGCAAGGCGAGTACCGTATTCATGCGAACAACAGCTCGGGGCAAATTGCAAAACATAGCCAGAATGCCGGAAATGTGATTCGAGACCATGTGTACCGTTTACAGACATTCGAAACAGACAGGGATCGGCTTTGGCGCAGCATCAATGCCCGCCTCTTGGTAACGCGCTCGAAAAACCTGATTCTCGAAAGGCAGTTCATCGCAGGATTTCTTGCGCTGGTCAATGCGTGTCGAAGTTCATCTTCCAGCACTGTGGGCTACGTCTTTCACAGACTCTTGAAGCTGACCCGCAGGTCAAGGTGAGAAAGCGCACATGAATTCGCAGCTCAAAACCCTTCTTGCATCCTGTGTCGCTGATGCCGATGGCATATACAGTGGCATGGGTACGCTGGTTTCGGCGCAGTCCGAGGAGATCGGATTGCGGGAGAGGGTCGCTGCCCAGCATTACGATGATTACCTTGCTGCGCTCAGCCTCAGTCATTCGATTCCTGTGATGGATCGCGAGGTGGATCTTTTCCTGGAGAAAATGCCCCAAGGAGCGCTGATCCTGGATATCGGGGGGTGCTGGGGCTGGCATTGGCGCCGCATAGCGCAGACCCGCCCGGATGTGGCTGTCTTGATTGTTGACTTTGTTCGCTCGAACCTTCCCCATGCCCGCAATCTGCTGGGGAAAACTGTCGGTCACCAGGTGGAACTAATGCACGCGGACGCGACCGCCTTGCCGTTTGTGGTGGATGAAATTTTCCGTGGCTTCGATGGTGTTTGGACCGTACAGACGTTTCAGCACATTCCTGATTTCGAAAAAGCGGTGTCGGAAGCGTACCGGGTGATGAAGCCAGGTGCGTGCTTCGTCAATTATTCGCTCAACGTTCAGCCACCGGTTCGCTGGGCACGTCGGCTTCTCGGGCGAAGCTACCTGACGAAAGGCTGGATTGACGGGGCGTTCTGGCTGGCTCGCGCATCGGAAGAACAAAAGAAATGCATCGAGTCGGTTTTCGGCTGCCCGGTCACGCAGCGCTGGTCTGAAATACTTTACAGCCCCGAGTTGCGCATTCCTTTACCCGGCAGGCACGGCAGTGTGTTTGGTAAGCTCGATTCCGTGCTGTCGAACAACGCTGGGATTCTGGGGTGGTTCGCCCGTCAACGGTCGTTCCATTGCGAAAAATCTCGAACATCAAGTTGATCCGCGCGCCCAACTTCCGGGGATGAATTGGGCGCGACACCGTAGGGGATCCGATCATGCTTTTCCACTGAACGTCTCGAGTTGATACAACCTGATGTCTTTTCATCATCACCTTCTGGCTGCGGCCTACCACCCCGTCAGAGCGGCCAGAGCGATTGGCCGCTCGGTGGGATTCGTGTCTCCCAATCAATTGCGCGTTCTCCTGTACCACGATATTGCTCCAGCTGATCAGGCGAATTTTTCTGCCCAGATGCGCTGGTTGAAGCAATCCTGGAATTTCGTAACGATCAAGCAGTTCGAGGAGATGGTTTCCGGGGGAATACCAGTGCGGGGGCGCAATCTGCTACTGACTTTCGATGATGGCTTTGCTTCGAATCGGACAGTCGCCGAAAAGATACTTAACCCCATGGGGATACAGGCCCTGTTTTTTGTGGTCTCCGGACTGGTTGGGCTGGATGACCGCCTGGAAGCGAGGCGGCTCATCGCGTCCAGCGTATGTCCCGGCACACATGCTGAAAAGCTTCCGGCGCACTGGAGCAACATGGGTTGGGGCGATCTTGAAGTGCTGCTTGAGCAAGGACATGGCATTGGCAGTCACACTGCGTCTCACGCGCGGCTGTCGGAAATTCAATGTGAAGCGGAGCTGGAGCGGGAAATCGTATCCAGTGCTGAGGATATTGAGCGGCGGTTGCATACGCCGATCAATCATTTCTCATATACCTTCGGCGATCTGGCCAGCTTCAGTCAAGCGGGACTGGCGATTGCCCGGCGCCGTTTCCGGTTCATTCACAGTGGACTGCGAGGGGACAATGCACATGGGGTTTCCCCATATGCAATAAGGAGGGATTCGGCAGCACGGCAGGATTCGCGCTCCAATTACACCATCTTCTCAAATGGACTTCTGGGCGCCTTTCTTGAGGGAGCCGCTGATGCCCGCTATGCCCAGTCGCGCGCAGAACTGGATGCCTGGATTGGGCGGGAATGATCACCCAGGCCCCGTTGCCCGACTGGATTGATCTTTGCCGTGCGATAGCGAGGCAAGCGCCTTCCGATTCGACGCTTGCCGCCCCTTGGTGCCGTGACGGTGATGTAGCGGGATGGTTGTCTCGATCGGCATGGTCTCTTGCGTTGGTGGCCTTATGGCGCCAACGGGTTGTGCCGCGGCCCCAGTTAACCGTCTGGATTCCGGACTATTTTTGTAACTCCTCACTGACGGCGCTGAGGGCGACGGGGGCCAGGCTGGTGTTCTATCCGCTGACGCAGCATATGTTGCCGGACCTGGAGGAATGCCGTAAGCGCGTCAGTTCGGATCCGCCGGATCTGTTCCTGCTGGTGCACTACTTTGGCCAAGCGGCGTTATCCCCCCACGTGCGTGAGTTTTGTGTAAGCCATGAAGCGTGGTTGATTGAGGATGCGGCGCATGTGCTTCGGCCTGTGGAAGGCGTCGGGGAACTGGGGGACTTCGTGATGTACAGTCCGCATAAGCATCTTCCAATACCCGACGGAGCTGTTTTGGTGGTGCGTCCAAACGGTGTTTCCCGGCTCGGCGGTGCCGCTTTGGAGTCGATCGGGCTACCGGCCTTGTGGGCGCATCAGTTGCACGGATTGCAGCGGGTGATTGGCTTTGCCGCGAACGGAGGGCTGACTCGCTCGTTGACTTGGTTGCTCAAGCGGGTCCTGCAAAAAGTTGGCGTGCGCGGCTGGCGAAGCACTGCGGTTCCCTACCCTGAATTGTCTGATGGCAACATTGAAAAGCCTGCAGCCTTGGTCGAACCTCGTCAGAGCCGCCTTTCAAGGCGCTTGCTGGCTGGCTTGATAACTGATCTGGAGCGGGTCGCCCGTCTGCGGCAGCGTCATGAGCTGCTATGGGATGCACTGATGTCCGATGGCTCAAACCTCCACAGCGACTCGTTGTCGCCTGCAGAGCGTGCTGTGGGCCGTTCCTGGACGCCTTACCTGTGCGGCTATCAAATTGCCGCGTCAGCTGCAACAGCCACCTACGACGACTGGCAGCGCAGTGGATTGCCGGTCACAGCGTGGCCGGACTTGCCGCCTGAGGTGGTGGAGAGAAAAGAGCATCATGCGAATGCTTGGTATTTGCGGCATACCCGCCTCTATTTGCCCGTGCATCAAAGTCTGAGCATTGGAAAAATAGTGAAGCGGTGGGCTCGGAAGATCTCAGATGCTGAGCCCCGCCTCCGTATTGACTCGGGGAAAGCGTCTTCCAGTGAATGGCAAGAATGGATTGCGCAGGCCGGTCATTCAAACCTTCTTCAGAGCTGGGCTTATGGTCAGGCCAAGGCAGACGTTTCCGGCTGGCAATGCACACGCCTGGTTTTTCATCTCGATCAGAATCCGGTGGCGCTGGTTCAAGTATTGCAGAAGCGGGTCCTGGGGGCGCTGCTGATTTCCCGCATAAATCGGGGCCCCTTGTTTTTGGGTTTTTCTAACAAAATCATTGAGCAGGGTGTATGGGCAGAGCTGGGCCGTTTGGGGAGTGTCTGGCGGGGCAGAATGCTGACTGCTGCGCCGGAGTTGGAGCTTACGGGACTCCATCTGGTAATGATGGAGAGTTTGGGGTTCCGGCAGTTCTCCGCGCACGCCTGGGAGTCTGCATGGATTGATCTGAAGGTGGAGTTGGCGATCCTGCGTCAGAAACTGGATGGAAAATGGCGAAATGCCCTGAAGTCCGCCGAGACAGCTGGTTTAAGATGGGACGTGGGGAGCAGTGATCAGGCGGTTGACTGGATGATGGCGCGTTACAAGGAGTTGATGTCTGAGAAAGACTTCAGTGGCTCCCCTATTGATCTCTTGCTTGCCGTTCGCAAGCATCTCCCGAGCGAGCATTTTGTTGCGCTACGTGCGATGGATGGCGAGGAGGCGGTCGCCGGCATATGTCTGGTCCGGCATGGGACGGCTGCGACTTATCTGTTGGGGTGGAATGGCGCGCGCGGTCGCAAGCTCAAGGCCAATCAGTATTTGTTGTGGCAAGCCATTGTGTATCTTAAACAGGCCGGCCTCGACTGTTTTGATCTGGGCGGGGTGGACGAAGAGCGGACGCCGGGTATTGCGGCGTTCAAGTTGGGTATGAATGGCAGGCGCTATGAGTTGCTTGGGGAGTATTGGAAGTGGTGAGACCGATGGGCACAGTTGCGATCACAGGGGCTTCCGGTTATATCGGGAAACACCTCATCGCCCAACTGCGACAAAGAGGCGATGTTCGGATCAAAGTGCTCTCGCGCTCAAGAAGCCAGCGCCCGGGCGCACTCGATTTCGGTGCCAACGTAGAGGTCGTCAAGGGCGATCTTCATTTGCCGGAGTCGCTTCAGAACTTTCTTGAGCCGGACTGTACGGTGGTTCACCTCGCTTATCTTCAGGGCGGCGACGAGAACGCGAATCTGCGGGCCACAGCGAACCTGTTGCATGCATGCCGGATTTCGGGTATTCGACGGCTTATCCACTGCAGTACGGCCGCAGTGGTTGGCCGTGTGCCTGACAACGTCATCACGGAGGACACGACGTGTAATCCGGTCAGTGAATATGGCATTACCAAGCTCAAGATTGAGAACGCAGTGCTTGAAGCGGGTAGCGGGCTTTTTGATGTCGTCATTCTGCGACCCACCTCGGTTGTCGGTCCGGAAGGGGGGTCGCTGAAAAAACTTGCCGCAGACTTGATCGCCCGAAAAGATATCAGAAACTATTTGAAAGCTTGCCTTTTCGGCAAGCGGCGGATGAATCTTGTTCATGTAGACAACGTCGTGGCCGCCATTGTTTTTACGATCGAACATCAGAATGATTTCTCAGGGGCAACCTACATCGTTTCCGAGGACGACAATTCAAAGAACAATTTCTTCGATGTCGAGAAGTTTCTCATGCGTGAACTTGGGTTGGGAGAGTACCGGGTGCCTCCGGTTCTGATGCCGCTGGAGCTTCTGTCCTTTATTCTCCGGGCACTGGGAAGAAACAATATCAATCCGCGCTGCAGCTATGATCCGAGCAAGTTGCTGGAGCTGGGATTCAGGCGGCCCATCGAATTTGAAGAGGGCCTGAAAAAATATTCCGACTGGTACAAGTCAGTACATCGGTCTTCGACTGTCAAAGGTTGATATTGATTGGACCAACGCGAAAAACAAGATTATCAGTGATGGGATTTGCATGAAAAAAATAGCGTTGATTACCGGCATCACCGGGCAGGATGGTGCGTATCTGGCTGAGCTTCTGCTGGGCAAGGGATATGTGGTCCATGGCATCAAGCGGCGCGCATCGTCATTCAATACCGCGCGGATCGATCATTTGTATCATGATCCGCACGAGGCGGACGTCCGCTTTTTCCTCCATCACGGGGATGTGACGGACTCATCCAATCTCATTCACCTCATCCAGAAAATCCAACCGGATGAAATCTACAATCTCGCCGCCATGAGTCATGTGGCGGTCAGTTTTGAATCCCCTGAATACACTGCAGATGTTGATGCGATAGGTCCATTGAGAATACTCGAGGCGATTCGAATACTGGGACTGCAGAAGAAAACCCGGTTTTACCAGGCCTCCACTTCCGAGCTTTACGGCTTGGTACAGGAAACTCCGCAAAAAGAAACCACGCCGTTTTATCCGCGCTCACCTTACGCCGTAGCGAAACTTTACGCATACTGGATTACTGTCAACTATCGCGAGGCGTATGGAATATACGCATGTAACGGCATTCTTTTCAATCATGAATCGCCGATACGTGGAGAAAATTTTGTTACCCGGAAAATTACCCGCGCATTGGCGCGCATCAAGCTGGGCTTGCAGGATCATCTTTATCTTGGAAATCTGGATGCCCTGCGTGACTGGGGGCATGCCAAAGACTATGTGGAGATGCAATGGCTGATGTTGCAGCAGGACAAGCCCGAGGACTTTGTCATTGCGACGGGGGTGCAGTACAGTGTGCGGGATTTTGTCACCATTGCCGCGAAAGAACTCGGCATGGACATTTCCTGGACGGGCGAGGGTTTGAATGAGCGAGGCAGCGATGCCTCGGGCAAGTGCATCGTGTCTGTAGATCCGCGCTACTTCCGTCCGACAGAGGTCGAGAATCTTCTGGGTGACCCTTCCAAGGCAAAAGCGAAGCTGGGCTGGGAACCAAAAATCACGTTCATGGAGCTTGTTCAGGAGATGGTGCGTGAGGACCTCAAAACCGCAGAGCGCGACGAGCTCGTTAAAAGCCACGGGTACTATACAAATGTGTATCACGAGTAGTCCGGAGCGCCAGATCGACGGATTTGAGGGCCGTGTCTCACTAAAATAGCCTGTTCGGCTGTGTGTGAAGGTCTGTGAGATGAAAACCGCGCTAGTTACCGGTGTTACCGGGCAGGACGGCAGCTATATGGCAGAGCTGTTGCTGGACAAGGGATACCGTGTGCTGGGCGGTGTTCGTGATCTGGCGCGAGCGACCGAGTGTCTGTCGCCAGGCTTGCGGGCTGGGGTACAACTCGTGCTGTGGGATATGGGCAGCCAGGACGCCATGGCCGATGTCTTGCGCGCTGCGAGGCCCTGTGAGATTTACAATTTTGCTGCTTTTTCGTCAGGGACGGGCATGTACGACGATCCCGTCGGCATGGCAGAGGTTAACGGTGTTGCAGTAGCGCGTACGCTGGAGGCGATTCGACAGGTGGACTTGAGTATCCGCTTTTGTCAGGCTTCAAGCCGCGAAGTTTTCGGTGAAGCTTTGAGCAGTCCTCAGACCGAAACTACGCCGAGACATCCCCGAAGTCCCTATGGTGCTGCAAAGGCATTTGCAGATTCCCTGATCCAGATATACCGTACTCGCTACGGCATGTTTGCCACATCGGCGATTTTATTCAACCATGAAAGTCCCCGGCGCGGCCTTTCATTCGTGACCCGGAAAATCAGCCACCAGGCTGCCAGGATTAAATTGGGGCTGGCGTCAGAGTTGTTGTTGGGCAATCTGGAGGCTCGGCGTGATTGGGGCTTTGCAGGCGATTATGTGTATGCGATGTGGCTGATGTTGCAGCAGGTGAAGCCGGATGACTACGTTATAAGTACCGGGGAGGCGCACTCCGTACGAGATTTTTGTGAGTGTGCATTTTCGCATCTGGGACTGGACTACAGGGATCACGTCAGGGAAGACAGTAATTCCTATCGCCAGGCTGAACCCGTCCTTCTGGTCGGGCGCTGCGAGAAAGCCAGACTCGAGCTGAACTGGCATCCCCAAATGCAGTTCCGGGACCTGGTGGCCGGAATGGTGGATGCCGATATGAAAATGCTAGTTGAAAAGAATTGATAAGGTAATTGAAGATGTACAAAAAGATCAGCAAATGCAGAATTTGCGGGAATACCCAGCTTGAAACTGTGCTCGACCTTGGGGAGCAGATGTTGACAGGTGTATTTCCCAGGGAAAAAAATGCGCAGGTGACTACCGGGCCGCTACGTCTTGTGAAATGTGTCGGTGATGATCAAGTTTGTGGTTTGCTTCAGATGGAGCATTCTTACGACTTGGCGGAGATGTATGGAGAAAACTATGGTTACCGTTCTGGCCTTAACGCCAGTATGGTGAAGCATCTGCATGACAAAGTCGATCGAATCCTGAGTCTGGTAACGCTGCGTGGCGGTGATCTTGTCGTTGATATTGGCAGCAACGACAGTACGACCCTTCGGGCTTATCCCGCTGAAGGGCCTGTCCTGGTCGGCATCGATCCCACAGGGCCCAAATTCCAGAGTTTTTATCCCCCCCATGTTCATCTCATTCCCGAGTTCTTTTCCTCGGCACTTCTGAAAGCGCGATTTCCGGAAAAAAAGGCCAGGGTCGTGACGTCTTTCTCCATGTTTTACGACCTGGAAAATCCGATGGCTTTCATGCGCGAGGTTCATGAAATTCTGGCAGATGACGGTATCTGGGTATTTGAGCAAAGTTACATGCCCACGATGCTGGAAACCAACTCCTATGACACCGTATGCCATGAACACCTGGAGTTCTACGCGTTGCGCCAGATCAAATGGATGGCCGATCGGGTTGGGTTCAGGATTCTCGATGTGGAATTCAACGACGTGAATGGCGGCAGCTTCTCAGTCACTGTCGGAAAGGCCGGAGAAAATCCGGACACGCTGCCGCTTGTTCAGAATTTGCTGGACGAAGAGTCCAGGAAAGGGTTGCAGACTCTGAAGCCGTATCTGGCGTTTGCGGAGCGGGTGCTTGAAACCAGGCGGGATTTGCTGGCATTCATTGATGCGGCCAAGGCGGCGGGAAAAACGGTTGCTGCGCTTGGTGCGTCAACCAAAGGCAATGTACTGTTGCAATACTGCGGGTTGACTACAGCACAAGTGCAGGCGGTGGGCGAGGTAAATCCTGAAAAGTACGGTTGCTACACGCCAGGGACGTGGCTGCCGATAATCCCTGAACAGGAGTTGCTCGGCAGCAAGCCTGATTTCGTTATTGTGTTGCCATGGCATTTCCGGCAGTTTTTTGTTCACAACAAGAAATTGTCAGGGGTCAACCTCGTATTTCCGTTGCCGAAAGTTGAAGTCGTGAAAGTTGAGTAGATCTTCCCGAAGTTCTGCTGTGCGTGGAAAGGGCCGTATGGAATGCTGTTTCTCGCCGATACTTCACCGGGCTCATTTTCTTTGACCAATCTGACGTGATCGCCCCATCAAGGCACCAGGAGTAAATGTGCACAAATTGGGATCATGGACGACTGGATGCCGATGAGCTCTACCAGATTAAATATCGCCGCCAATTATTTTGGTCAAGGTTGGGCGGCGCTGATGGCTGTCGCCTTCCTGCCATCGTATGTACATCATCTCGGTGTTGAGGCGTATGGCCTGATCGGCTTGTTTGCGGTGATACAGGCCATGGTGATGGTTCTGGACATGGGAACCGGCCCCACCCTCAATCGCGAGATGGTACGTTTCGCGCTCGGTGATACTGCTCCGCAATACATTCGCAATTTGTTGCGAAGCATGGAAGTCATCTGTATTGGGTTTGCGATGCTTTTTGTGGGGGCTGTCTGGGCAGTCTCCGGATACCTCTCCCGCGAGTGGCTCCAGGCCGGTAACCTGCTTGCGTCTGACGTGGCGCTTGTCCTTGTGTTGATGGCCCTGGCTGCGGGAATGCGCTTGTGCGAGGGGGTGTATCGGGGATCCCTGTACGGACTGGAGCACCAGGTCTGGTACAACGCCACCTTTTCCGTGCTCTCCACATTGCGTTATGCAGGTGCTCTGGGCGTGCTCGTTTTCGTTTCGCCAACCCTCCAGGCGTTCTTTATCTGGCAAGCGGCAATTTCACTGCTGACCATTCTGGTGCTTTCGGCGCGCGTCTATCGATCATTGCCCAAGTCCATATTGCCAGGCAATTTTTCCCTGGATGCGCTGAGCAGCATTCGCCGTTTCGCCGCGGGCATGATGGGAATAGCGTTCCTGACCATGCTGTTTTTGCAGATGGACAAGTTATTGCTCTCTCGTCTGGTGTCGCTTAAGGACCTTGGATACTATTCGCTGGCGGCAACCGCTGCCAACGTGATGTTCATGATGGTGATCCCGATTGCCCAGGCCGTGTATCCCCGAGTTGTCAGGCTTTCGGCGGGAGAGGACAAGAAGGCCCTTGCCGGCCTTTATCACAAGACAGCCCAGTTTGTGACTGTCTTGACGGCATCAGCAAGCCTGTTGCTGTGTTTTTTTGCGGAGGGCGTGATCTACGCATGGTCTGGCAGCGCAGATCTGGTGAAAGCGATCTCGCCCATACTTTCTGTTCTGGTGGTGGGGAGTTTTCTGAACGGGTTGAGCTATCTGCCCTCTCAGGTACAGATTGCGCATGGAAGTACTGCTTTTCTGGTGAAGCTCAATGCAGGCTTGGTTCTGGCTTTCGTTCCCATGCTTCTTGCGACTGTTCCGGCGTATGGTGTTCAAGGCGCGGCCTGGTGCTGGGTGTTATTGAATGCGATATACCTTGTGTGTGTGAGCGGCTCGATCCACCACAGGATCAAGGACGGGAGCGCGAGCCGCTCGTATCATTGGGCGGATATGGTGATGCCTGCCTTGACGGCCGGCGTCGTGTTATGGACTGCCAAATATTTCGCACCACCAGACTATTCAAGCCGGCTGGTGTGGGCGGTTTTCCTGATGTGTGCCGGCGTGATGTCCCTGGCGGTTTCCGCCCTGGCCGCACCCTTGCTGAGAGCGCACCTGCTCCGGCTGTTCGCAAATGAAGAATGAAATGATCAGCTATCTACGGGCAAATGCTTCGCGCGTCAAATGGCTTCTGCCATTGCTCTTTGTCGCCGGCTACCTGATGACTGTCGGTCGTTTTGAAGGCGCGACCTTCGAATATTCTGCGTACAGCCTGCTGGCCCTGATTTCCTGCGTGGTAGTGCTGACACAACTCGACCTGTTCGAGCGTGATTGTTTTGCGGCGTGGTTCGCTTTGGTTCTGCTGGTGATGGGGTATTTTGTACGGTTCTACTGGATCACCCTGGATCCCTGGCCGGTGGAGCGCATGCTGCCGTGGAACCCTTTTCGAACCATGATTGCCAACCGTGACGCCCTGCTGGAGGCGTTCAGGTTGTCGACAATCGCATTTGCCTGTTTTAGCGGTGCGGTCGCCTCGCTGCTGTACTTTTCAACCTCAGCAACTCAAGGTGGATCACCGAGTTCAGTTGGCGGCCTTTATCCTGGAGCCGGAAACGCAGCCAAATGGATGCTCATGGCTCTTGTTCCTTTGATGATTGCGCTCGCTTACATAAGCTACCAATACAAAATCGGCGAGATGGGCGCTTCAGCGACGGATGCGTTGCCGTTTCGCCTGAAAGGGGTGATCTTTTATGCGAGGACGGTGGCCTTGCCACTGGCCCTGTTGTTGTGCATCTACCTGGCGGAGCATGGCGGCAAATTCATGGTGTCCCGGGCTGGGATTCTGGCGTTGCTGGCGCATGGCGCGGCGGACATGTTGCTGAGAAACAGCAGAAGCAGCCTGTTGCTGGTCCTTCTTCTGCTGGCATTTCTTGTGCTGGCCGGGGGCCTGAGGTTGCGAACCGGGGAGAAACTGCTGTTCGGAGCCCTTGCCAGTGCAGCGTTCCTGGCAGTTCCGGTGATGACCGAGTACAGGCAGATCCGTCTTTTGCAGGGTTTGTCGCATGTCGATGCTTTATCTGGTGCCATCAGCCTCGCCAGCGAAAACTGGCTGTTGCAGTTCTTCAAGGGTTTGAAATTTGTATTGTTCAGAATGCCCGGTATTGAAAGTTTGTGGTGTGAGATAGCACTGGGGGCGAAACCTCTTGGTATTTACAGCCTTGACATCATCAATTCAAAAAATGGCATTGCCGGGTATCTGACCTACGCCATTCATCCCATGAAGGAAGGAGACAATACCCTGCTTGCACCCGGCTTTGTAGGCTGGTTTTTCCTTGTCGCCGGTGCCCCGGCCATCGTGGTGGGTGCTTTGCTGACGGGCGCCATTTCAATACTCGGCTGGAAATATCTTGGTTTGCGGTATCTCCGGGCGGGACCTGTTGCGCAAGCCTTTTTGCTATGGATGCTTTTCATTGCCCTGACGGAGGGAACCCTGGACAGCATGCTGCTGATGCTGCTTTGCGGGATCGCCACGGTTGTTGCCATGGAGGTTGGTTTACGGCTACTTCCGAAAAAGTCGTGAACACACGGACGCACTCAGACCGGCGGTGTTGGTGGCCCCCTGAAAGTCCCTAAAATACGACGCTTGTCCAAGGCTATCAGTGCGTATACTTTTTTTGCTGCCAGATTTTCCTTATCCCGCGTCGACCGGCGGGCGCCTGAAGGTCTTCAATATTCTGAAATACATGTCCCGCATCCATCAGTGCGACATTCTTTGCTTTGGCGAAATCGATGAGGAGAAGCTGAAGGGTCTGGCGATGAATTTGCCGGCGGTGAAAGTCCAGCGGGTTTTTCCTCCGGTCACGGGTTTCCGTAAATTGCTCACGGGTATCTGGGGACTGTTTCGCGGCCTGCCTCCGTCATTCGCCGCGTTTTCCCGGCCCGGGTACCGTATCTTCCTGAGGGAACTCCTTAAGGAGAATGCTTACGATGTCGTGCATTACGACATCATCAACATGGCACAGTATGTGGCCTTTGGCAGGCATACGGCTTCCTTTCATTCTCCGAATGATGCGACGTCGCTGGTGTATTCGAAAATGGCGGGACGCCTGGGGTGGTCTTTTCAAAAGTTTCGTATTTTGTTTTCCGCGACGCTTATGCGCCGATTCGAGCGCAAGACCTATCCGCTGATTGACAAGATTCACGTGGTTTCAATGGAGGATGCTGCTTATCTATCCAGCCTGGATGCGCGTATCGACGTGACCGCCATTCCCATCGCGATTGATGGCACGCTCGCCCCGGAGGGCGAAGCGGGGAACAGGCGGGAGGGTCTTCACAAGGGCGCTGCAAGAATCATTTGCACGGGTAATTTCGACAATTCCGCCATAGCAGCGGGAATCGACCAGTTTGTGCATTGTGCAATGCCGGCCATCGTAGCGGCGTTACCTGGTACGGAACTGGTCATTCTGGGAAAAAACGTGAGTGAGCGCCTCCGGCAGTACTATGCCGGCTTGCCCGGCGTTCAGGTTCTGACGTGGGTGGAGAATTACCGCGAGTTCCTGTCGACCGCTGACGTGGTACTGGTTCCCGACCAGGTGGGACCCGATGGCGCCAAGACGCGTACGCTGGAAGCCATGAGTCTGAAGTTGCCGGTGGTCGGTACAAGGACCGCCTTTGCAGGCATTCCTGCCGTTCACGGCGAGCATGGCCTCATCTACGGAAACTTGACCGAATGTATCGACCTGATGCTGTCCGCACTGCGGGACGACAGTCTGAAAGACGATCTTGGCAGGAGGGCGTTTCAGTTGGTGGCCGACAATTTCTCGCTCGAGGCAGTGGGCCCCAGGTATGAACGGCTGTACGAGGCGGCGATTGCGAAATTCAAACTGGGATCGGGCTGAACGTGGCTAACGGTAGCGCTCATACATCGGATCGGGCCATACCTCCGGCCGTTTCATCCCGGCGTGTCGGGAAAGCGTACTGTCCGACGTTCCAAATGAGGGGGCCGGCATGAAGGTTCTGAACGTCTGCAGCAACTTTGATCCCGTGACAGGTGGCGGGGAAGCTGAAAGGACATTCCAGATGAATGGGGCCCTCCTAGCGTCTGGCGTCGTCGCGCAGGTGCTGACCATCGACGCAGCGTTGAGCGAACGGCGGAAAACCGCTTTCGGACCGGGTGGGGTGATTGCCCTGCCATGCCTGTTCCGGCGGTTTTATGTGCCTAAGGTGTCTCTCAGTTATATACATGAACTGGTGGAAAAGTTTGATGTCGTCCACCTGATTGGCCATTGGACCGTACTCAATGCGCTGGTTTACCGGGCGGCATTGCGGGCAAACAAGCCCTATGTGATCTGTCCTGCCGGAGCGCTTTCCATTTTCGGACGATCGAGGATTCTCAAGCGAATCTACAACTTTGTCGTCGGTGACAACATCGTAAAAAACGCGAGCATGTGCATCGCGGTCACGCACGAGGAAGGCGCCTCTTTTCTCGCTGCAGGTGTTTCACCCGAGCGCATTTGTGTGATACCTAATGGCATTGATCCGGGCGATTTTCTTTCTTTCGATGTGCCGGGCTTCCGCAAAAAACACGCACTGGGCGAACGCCCATTTGTCCTTTTCCTGGGACGGCTGAACGCCATCAAGGGCCCCGACCTGTTGCTGGAGGCATTCTCGCGTCTTGGAGACCGATTTCGTGAGTTTGACCTGGTGTTTGTCGGTCCCGACGGTGGGATGCTGGACTCACTCAAGGCAGCTTCGAAACGCGAGGCAGTGGATGGCCGGGTGCACTTCATCGGTTATCTAGGCGGCGCCGACAAGGCAACCGCCTATCATGCGGCAGAGTTGCTGGTGATTCCGTCGCGCCACGAAGCCATGTCCATTGTTGCCCTGGAAGCGGGGATATGCGGTACCCCGGTTTTGTTGACAGATCAATGCGGCTTCAACCAGCTGGCTGAGGTCGGAGGTGGCTGGGTAGCGCCCGCCACTGCGGAGGGCTTGCAGCAGGGCCTGGAGCAAATCCTCCCCGATCAGGATGCCCGGCGCAAGGCGGGACACAATATCAAGTCCTATGTGGCCAGCAACTTCGGATGGGGCGTGATCGTTGAATCCTACAAAAGCCTGTACGCGCGATTGCTGCCCGTTGAGAGAAAATAACGCCTGTCTGTGGAGGGTGCGTCCTGCGATGCCCCAACTCCTTTTGTTGGCATATGAGAAAAGATCCCCAGCGTGCGCATCCTGATTGTCAGCCAATACTTCTGGCCGGAAAGTTTTCGTATCAATGACCTGGTCAAAACCCTGACCGAAAAAGGTGTTGAGGTTG
>CALRTF020000017.1:0-29649 GCA_943370985.1 Paenacidovorax caeni | reverse complement strand
GAGCGAAGGGCCAGACGGATCAGGACGGGCGATTGTCTGAGCGCAGCGAGTTCGAGCCCGGCCCCGGCTGGACCGAGCACCGCAGGTTGCCCTGAGCGCAAGCGAAGGGCCGCAGACAGCAGGGTCGCCTTTTCTTTGCTTACTTTCTTTTGGCGAAGCAAAAGAAAGTGAGTTGCCGCCGGGCAACCCCCGGCCAGCAGACGCAGGCAAGCCACAAGGCCTGAAAATGCAAACAGGCTTCGACAGGCTCAGCCCGAACGGTGGTGGTCGTCGGGTCGGACGTGGACCCGCATCCACTCCGGGACAACCGTCCCGCCCCCACCCGCTACCATACGCCCCATGCTCCACAAGCCCCGCATCCTGGTGATCGAAGACGAGTCCGGCATTGCCGACACGATCCAGTATGTGCTGGCCACTGACGGCTTTGCGCCGGTGTGGTGCGCCACCGCCCAGCAGGCGCTGCAGGAATTTGCGGCCGAGCCGCCGGCACTCGCCATCCTCGACGTCGGCCTGCCCGACCTCAACGGTTTCGAGCTGTTCAAGCGCCTGCACGCCCTGCCCGGCGGCGCCAGCGTGCCCATGCTGTTCCTGACGGCGCGCAGCGACGAGATCGACCGGGTCGTCGGCCTGGAGCTCGGCGCCGACGACTACATCGCCAAACCGTTTTCGCCGCGCGAGCTGGTGGCGCGCGTACGCGGCATCCTGCGCCGCACCGTGCGAACGCCTGTTGCCGCTCCGCAGCCATCCGTCCCGCCAGGCACAGCACCGGTGTTCATGCTCGACGAGGAACGCCGCCAGATCCGCTTCTACGGCCGGACGCTGGAGCTGTCGCGCTACGAATACGGCATCCTGCGCCTGCTGGTGCGCAAACCCGGCCGCGTCTTCACGCGCGACGAACTGCTCACCCAGGTCTGGGAAGACGGCAGCGGCAGCCTGGACCGCACGGTGGACGCACACATCAAGACCCTGCGCGCCAAACTCAAGGCGGTGGCGCCGCAGACCGAGCCGATACGCACCTCGCGCGGCTCGGGCTACGCGCTGGCCGAGGACCTGCCGCCGTCGTGACCAAACGCAACCGCATCTTCATCGGCATCCTGCTGATTTATGCAGCGGGCATCGCCTTCATCCTCTACCGCGTGGTCGCCGAGATCGACCCGCGTTACCGCGAGTCGGCCGAGGAGTCGCTGGTCGAGACCTCGCACCTGCTGGCCGGCCTGATCGAGCAGGACGTGTCGGCCGGCGCCATCGACACCACGCGGCTGGAGCCGCTGTTCAAGTCGCTGTATGCGCGCCAGTTTTTGTCGCAGATCTACTCGGTCACCAAAACCCGCATCGAAATGCGCGCCTACGTCACCGACCGCGCAGGCCGCGTGTTGTTCGACTCGCTGGGCAAATCCGCCGGGGCCGACTATTCCCAATGGAAAGACGTCAGCTACACCCTGCGCGGCGACTACGGCGCGCGCACCACACGCGATGTCGAGGCCGACCCGCTGAGCTCGGTGATGTATGTGGGCGCACCGATTCGCTGGAACAACGAGATCATCGGCGTCGCCACGGTCGGCAAGCCGGTCACCAGCTTCGGCCAGTTCGTCTCCGCCGCGCGCCAGAAAACATTGTTCGTCGGCCTGGTGTCGGTGCTGGCGGTTCTGCTGCTGGCGGTGATCGTCTCGGTCTGGCTGGTGCGGCCCTTCGGCGTGATTGCCGACTACGTGCGTTATGTGCGGGCCCAGCGCTCGCTGAACCTGCCGCGGCTGGGCCGGCGCGCACTCGGCGCCATCGGTGCGGCCTACGACGAGATGCGGGACGCGCTGGCCGGGCGTAACTACGTGGCCGACTATGTGCAGACCCTCACGCACGAGGTCAAGAGCCCGCTGTCGGCGATACGCGGCGCGGCCGAGCTGCTGCAGGAGGCCGGCATGCCGCAGACCGAGCGCCAGCGCTTCCTGGCCAACATCATGCGCGAGACCGGCCGCATCCAGGAGATGGTGGACCGCATGATGGAACTGACCGCACTGGAAACCCGCCGCGCGCTGGACAAGGTCGAGCCGGTCGCGCTCAAGCCCCTGCTGGAGGAACTGGCCGGCGCCGCGCAGGACGCCGCCGCGCCGCGTGGCATCACGGTGGCCGTCGACGCGCCGGAAGACGCCGCCGTGGAAGGCGACGCCTTTTTGCTGCGCCGCGCCGTCAGCAACCTGCTGGACAATGCCATCGATTTTTCGCCCGACGGCGGCACTGTCGTGTTGTCGCTGCAGCTGCAGGCGCGCACACTGCGCATCCGGGTGCAGGACAGCGGCCCGGGCATCCCGGACTACGCCCAGGACAAGGTGTTCGAGAAGTTCTACTCCCTGGCGCGGCCACATTCGCGCAAGAAAAGCACCGGCCTGGGCCTGGCCTTTGTGCGCGAGATCGCCTCGCTGCACGACGGCCGCATCGAGCTGGCCAATCTGCCCGGCGAGCCCGGACAGGGCGCGGTGGCCACGCTGTCGCTGCCGCGCGCAGCGTCGTAAGCCGATTTCACGCCGACTTCACACAAGCTTCCTGAAAGCTTCGAACCGCCTTCCCGGACGCTGGCCATCCTTGGACCCGTGCACTGTCGCACGCCCGCCAAGGAGTTTTCCATGCTGCCCACCCTGTCCCACCCGGCCACCAGCGCGCGCTGGCTGTGGCTTGCCACCGCCGGTGTGGCTGCCGCCTGTTTCATCACGCTGACGTTGCGCCCCGCGCACGCCCAGGACCGCGACAGCGCCGCCCCGCGGCAGAAAACCGAAAGCCCCTACTTCTTCGTGAAAAGCGGCGAGCCGGGCGTGGACCTGCTGCCGCTGAAAGCAACCAAGGTCGACGTGCGCATCTCCGGCGTGATCGCCGACGTCACCGTGACCCAGCATTACCGCAACGAAGGCCAGCGCGCCATCGAAGCCAAATACGTTTTCCCCGGCTCCACCAGGGCGGCCGTCTACGGCATGAATGTGCGCCTGGCGGACCGCCTGATCACCGCCGACATCCGCGAGAAGCAGCAGGCCCGCATCGAGTACGACAGCGCCAAAAAAGAAGGCAAGACCGCTGCCCTGCTCGAGCAGCACCTGCCCAATGTGTTCCAGATGAACGTCGCCAACATCCTGCCCGGCGACGACGTGAAGGTCGAGCTGCGCTACACCGAGCTGCTGGTGCCGCAGTCGGGCAACTACCAGTTCGTCTTTCCGACCGTGGTCGGCCCGCGCTACAACAGTCCGCAATCAGAAAACTCGCAGGCGCAATGGGTGGCCAAGCCTTACCTGCCGGCCGGCCAGCCCCCGGCCACGGCTTTCGACATCAAGGTGCAGCTCAGCACGCCCATCGGCCTGAAGGAAGTGCGCTCGAACTCCCACAACATCGAGCTGCAAAAAGGCACTGAAACCGGCGACGCAGGCAGCAAAACTGCAAGCGTGTCCTTGCGCCCCGGGACCGGCCCGGCCAACAACCGCGACTTCATCCTCGACTACCGGCTCGCCGGCGACCGCATCGAGTCCGGCATCCTGCTGTACCCGGGCAGCCCCGGCAGCGGCGAAAACTTCTTCCTCGCCATGGTCGAGCCGCCCAAGCAGGTCGCCGCGCAGACCATCAGCCCGCGCGAGTACATCTTTGTGGTCGACATCTCGGGCTCCATGCACGGCTTCCCGCTGGAAACGTCCAAGGCCCTGCTGCGCGAGCTGATCGGCAGCCTGCGCCCCAGCGACAGCTTCAATGTGCTGCTGTTCGCCGGCAGCAACCGCTTCCTGAGCCCGAAGTCCGTGCCCGCCAGCCGCGCCAACATCGAGCAGGCCATCACCACCATCGTGCAAATGGGCGGCGGCGGCAGCACCGAACTGATCCCGGCCCTGAAACGCGTCTACGCCGAACCCAAGGCGACCGACGTCTCGCGCACCATCGTGGTGGTCACCGACGGCTACGTCACCGTGGAGCGTGAAGCCTTCGAACTGGTGCGGCGCAACCTCTCGCAAGCCAACCTGTTCTCCTTCGGCATCGGTTCCTCGGTCAATCGCCACCTGATGGAAGGCCTGGCGCGCGCCGGCATGGGTGAGCCTTTCATCATCACCACCGCCGGGCAGGCCCCAGCCGAAGCCGCACGTTTTCGCAAGATGATCGAAGCCCCCGTGCTGACCAGCGTGAAAGCACGTTTCCAGGGGTTGGACGTGTACGACGTGGAGCCGGCGCAGCTGCCCGACGTGCTGGGCGAGCGCCCGGTGCTGGTCTTCGGCAAGTGGCGCGGCCAGCCCGGCGGCCAGCTCATCATCGAAGGCCAGAGTGCCAGCGGTCCCTGGCGCCAGGCCCTGCCGATCGGCAACGGCAGCCCGGACGCGGCCGCCCGGCGTTACCTCTGGGCGCGGCACCGCATTGCCGGCCTGTCCGACCAGGAAGCGCTCGAAGGCGGCGATGCCCAGCGCGCACGCATCACCGAGCTTGGCCTGAAATACAACTTGCTGACGCAGTACACCAGCTTTCTCGCGGTGGACAAGGTCGTGCGCAACACCCAACCCGGGGAAACGCCCAGCGTGAACCAGCCCTCGCCGATGCCCGAGGGCGTCAGCAACCTGGCGATAGGCGCCGAAGTACCCGGCACCCCTGAGCCCGCGGTGTGGGGCGGCATGGCCATGATGCTGTCGGTGCTGGCCATGCTGGCCCGCCGCCAGCGCCGCCACAAGCCCGCCCGCTTCACCGCCTGAAGGAGAACACTGCCATGGCTTTGTTCTCCGACCTCAAGGAGCTGACGCGGCCTCAGGGCCTGCTCAAGCGGCCCGGCTTTGTGCGCTGGGGCGTGTCTATCGACACCGTCCCGGAATGGCTCTGGCTGGCCCTGCTGGCCGCTGCGCTGTGGCCGACCTGGCTGTGGATGGGCCAGCGCATGCTGGACCGCTCCGACGACCCGCTGGGCCTGCTGGCACTGGCTGCGCTGGCCCTGCTGGTGTGGCAACAACGCCGCCGCCTGCGGCCCGCGCCGCGCCTCGCGTGGCTGGCGCTGGCGCTGGCCGGTGCGGTCGCGGCCACCCTGAGCCACGGCCTGTTGCCTTCCTTGCTGACCGCCCTGCTGGCGCTCTCGGCACTGGCCGCCGGCCTCTGCGCCTTCCTGCCCGGCCGCGTGGCCAGTGCGCCGGTGCTGGGCCTGGCCGTGTTGTCGCTGCCCTTGCTGGCGTCGCTGCAGTTTTATGCCGGCTACCCGCTGCGCGTCATCACTGCGGAAGCCAGCCGCTGGCTGCTTGCGCTGAGCCATGAGGTCGAACGCAGCGGCGCCAGCCTGCTGGTGGACGGCCGGCTGGTGATCGTGGATGCGCCGTGTTCGGGCGTGCAGATGGCCTGGTTCGGCTACTTCAGTGCCTGTGCGGTGACGCTGTACCTGGGACGCGGCAACCGCGCCTTCCTGACCCGCCTGCCCGCCGTCAGCGTGCTGGTGCTGGCCGGCAATGTGCTGCGCAACACCGTGCTGGTGGCGGCCGAAGCCTCGGGCCGCCCTGTCCCGGGCTGGGTCCACGAGGGGGTCGGCCTGGCGGTGCTGGCCGGCGTCTGCACTGCCATTGCCTGGGTCATGTCACGTCCGGAGAAAGCCCGCCATGTTTGACAACAGCTTCATCAACCGCGTGATCCACAAAAGCCTGTGGCTGCTGCTGCTGCCGGCCTGCATGGTGTGGGCCGCCTTCGCTGGGGCCAACCGGCCGGCCGCCTTGCCGGAACAGCGCGCCAGCAGCAGCGAATTCGCCACCGAATGGCAGGGCCAGCCGCTGCGTCCGCTGGCCCTGAGCGAGGTGGAAGAACGGTTTGCGCGGCGTTTTCCGGGCACGCTGAGCCGCCTGACCAACGGCACGCAGGTGCTGGTGCTGCGCAGTGTCAACCAGCCGACCCGCATGTTGCACCCGGCCACCGACTGTTACCAGGGCCTGGGTTACCGGATCGCCGCACAACAGATCGAAAGGGACAGGCAACAACTGCTGTGGCGCTGCTTCGAAGCGCAGCGCGGCGGCCAGCGCCTGCGCGTGTGCGAGCGCATCGTCGATGCCGCGGGCCAGGGTTTTACCGACACCTCGGCCTGGTACTGGGCCGCTGTGCTCGGCCAGTCGGCGGGGCCGTGGCAGGCCATCACCGTGGCGAGCCCGCTGTGAAACCGCTGCGCTTCATGGCCTGGATGCTTTTTTGGCTGCTGGCCCTTTCGGCGTCGGCGTGTGCAGCTATCTATTTGATAGCAAAACTGGTGCTGGCGCCGTTGCCCGGCGAATGGGCTGTGCCACTGCGCGCCGGCCCGCTGCAGCTGCAGGCCGGCGTGCCGACCATGATCCGCCTGGCCACCGCGCCCTGGGTCGGCCCGCTGCTCGACGGACGCCGCCTGCTTACCCGCGCCGGTCCTGTCACGCTGGCCTGGCAGGCGTCCAGCCGCACCCTGCAGCTGCACTGTGCGCCGTGTACCGTTTCGCCGGCCGGCCTGGGTCCGCAGCGCGTCGTCCTGCCGCAGCTGCAGCTCAGTGTGCGCCGCCAAGGCCTGTGGCTGGACGGCGAGCTCGCCTCGGGCGCGCTGCGCGCCACCTGGCGCGCTGAGCTGGGCGCGCAGCAACTCAAAGTCCAGCTGCAGCTGCCGTCCAGCGCCATCGCCGACGCCTACGCACTGTTCGGCACGGCGATTCCCGAGCTGGCGCGCGCCCGCATCGAGGGCCGGTTTGCGCTGCAGGCCGAGTTCAGCCTGCCGGGCGGGCAACTGCGCCTGGCGCCGCAGGTCGAGGGTTTCCAGGTCAGCGGCCTGGGCACGGAACTGTTTGCCACGGCCCGATCCGCTTGCGGCCGCAACAACAGCCGGCTCACCGCCGACAGCTGGCTGGCGCGCGCGGTGATCGCCGCCGAAGACCAGCGCTTCTACCAGCACCCCGGTTACGACCTGGCCGAACTCAGTGCATCGCTGAACCGCAACCAGCGCGACGGCCGCATCGCCCGCGGCGCCAGCACCTTGCCGCAGCAACTGGCCAAGCTGCTGGTCACCGGTGACGAGCGCAGCCCGGTGCGCAAGCTGCGCGAGCTGCTGTATGCGGTCGAGATGGAGCAGACCCTGGGCAAGGCGCGCATGTTGCAGCTTTACCTGGCGCACGCGCCCTGGGGCGACGGGCTGTGCGGTGCCGAAGCGGCGGCGCAGCATTATTTCGGCCAGCGCGCCCACACGCTGGGCCCGGCGCAGGCGGTCTGGCTGGCCGCCATGCTGCACCAGCCGGCGCAGGAGGCCGCCGACTGGGCGCGCACCGGCCGCATCGATGTGGCGCGCGCCCAGTGGGTGCTGGCCGGACTCCAGGGTGTGCCGCGCAGGCAGCGTGCAAAGCTGGCGCAGGAGCTGGACCAGGCCACCTGGGCCCCGCCAATGCCGCGCACACCGGACTGAAGGTACCGCGCTGGTGCATCGATCCGGCGGCCACGCACCGCCGCCGTGCATTTTGTACACAGTCTGAATAGAAATTGCGTACAAAAACTGGCACGCCTTGTGCATGAGGGCTGGCATGGACGCCGCCACACCCCTTGCCCCTGCCGCCGTTGAGCTGGTTTCGCTGACCAAGCGTTATGCCCAGGGCGCGCCGGCGGTGGACAACATCAACCTGCGCATCGCCAGCGGCAGCTATTGCTGTCTGCTCGGCCCCTCGGGCTGCGGCAAAAGCACCACCTTGCGCATGATCGCCGGCCATGAAACCGTCAGCAGCGGCGACATCCTGCTGGAAAACCGCAACATCACCAGCCTGCCCGCCGCCGCACGCGGCACCGCCATGATGTTCCAGAGTTTTGCGCTGTTCCCGCATCTGTCGGCGCTCGACAACGTGGCCTTCAGCCTCAAGATGAAAGGTGTCGCCAGGGCCACCCGCCACCAGCAGGCGCAGGACCTGCTCGAACGTGTCGCCATGGGGCACCTGGCGCAGCGCAAACCCGGCGAACTCTCGGGCGGCCAGCAGCAGCGTGTGGCACTGGCGCGCGCGCTGATCACCCAGCCGCGTGTGCTGCTGCTCGACGAGCCGCTGTCGGCGCTGGACCCTTTCCTGCGCATCCAGATGCGCGCCGAGCTGCGCCGCTGGCAAAAGGAGCTGGGCCTGACCTTCATCCACGTGACGCACTCGCAGGAAGAAGCGATGGCACTGGCCGACACCATGGTGGTGATGAACCAGGGCCTGATCGAACAGGTCGGCTCACCGCACGAGATCTACAACGCACCGGCGACCGAGTTCATCGCGCGTTTCATGGGCGGCCACAACGTGATCACCACCGGCGCCGGCAAGATCGCCGTGCGCAACGACCACATGCTGATCGCGCCCGCCGAGCCCACCGCACCTGCCATGGGGATAGGTGGCCTCGGGGCCCTGGTCACCGATGTCGAGTACCAGGGCACCTATGTGTTGCTGGGTCTTGATGCGGCAACAGCTGCAGGCCCGACCGGCGTCTCGGTGATGCTGCCCGAAGCGAAGTTCGCCGAGCGCCCCTACGCCATGGGCGAGTCGGTTCACCTGTCCTGGCACGCCGCGCACGCGCTGCGGGCCTGATCCCCTTACACGTTTTTAACCAAGGAGCCACCATGTCCAACGACACCATCGACCCCACCCCTGAAGCGTCCGGCATGCAACGCCGCACCCTGCTCACCGGCATGGCCGGCATCCTGGCCACCGGCCTGGCGCCCGCCGTGCACGCGCAGGAAAAAATCACCCTGCGTTACCTCGGCACCGCGGTGAACCAGGACAAGGCGATTGCCGAGAAGTTCAAGGCCGACACCGGCATCACCATCCAGTATGTGGCCGTCACCACCGACGACGTGACCAAACGCGCCGTGACCGCGCCCAACAGCTTCGACCTGATCGACACCGAATACTTCTCGCTGAAGAAAATCGTGCCGACCGGCAACCTCAAGGGCATTGATACCAAAAAGATCAAGAACGCCGACAAGATCACCCCGCTGTTCACCAGCGGCACCGTGGCCGGCAAGGCCGTCGGCGACCAGGGCACGGCGCCCAAGAAGGTGATTTACCTCGAAGGCGAGAAGTCCAAGGTGTTCGCCAAATCGCCGACCCAGTTCATGTCGCTGATCCCCACCGTTTACAACGCCGACACCCTGGGCATACGCCCCGACCTGATCAAGCGTCCGATCAATTCCTGGGCCGAGCTGCTGAACCCCGAGTTCAAGGGCAAGGCAGCGATCCTGAACATCCCGTCCATCGGCATCATGGACGCGGCCATGGTGGTCGAGGCCAAGGGCATCTACAAGTACCCCGACAAGGGCAACATGACCAAGCAGGAGATCGACCTGACGATCAAGACCCTGATCGAAGCCAAGAAGGCCGGCCAGTTCCGCGCCCTGTGGAAAGACTTCAATGAGTCGGTCAACCTGATGGCGTCGGGCGAGGTCGTGATCCAGTCGATGTGGTCGCCCGCGGTCACCGCCGTGCGCACCAAGGGCATCGCCTGCAACTTCCAGCCGCTGAAAGAGGGCTATCGCGCCTGGGCCGCCGGCTTTGGCCTGCCGGCCACCCTGTCGGGCCGCAAGCTCGACGGCGCGTACGAATTCATCAACTGGTTCCTCGACGGCTGGGCCGGCGCCTATTTGAACCGCCAGGGTTATTACAGCGCCGTGCTCGACACCGCCAAGGCCAAGATGGAAGCCTACGAGTGGGCCTACTGGATGGAGGGCAAAGCCGCCAGCCAGGACATCAAGAGCCCCAACGGCGACGTGCTGGCCAAGACCGGCAGCGTGCGCGACGGCGGCAGCTATGAAGCCCGCATGGGCGGCATCGCCTGCTGGAACGCGATCATGGACGAGAACGAGTACATGGTCAGGAAATGGAATGAATTTGTAGCAGCCTGATCACCCGCCTGTCATCCCGGACCTGATCCGGGATCCATGTCCGCCTGCCTGAATCGCAGGTTCGCATGCATGGATTGCGGGTCAAGCCCGCAATGACAGTCCTCACACCATGAGCACACACACCGCCCCTTCCCACGCCGCCAGCCCGCCGGCTCACGCCATCAAGGCCTGGTGGCAGGCTGCGCCGTTCACGGCGGTGTTTGCCATTTTTTTCCTGGTGCCGCTGGCGCTGGTGCTGACGGTCAGCTTCTGGAACTTCAACGAGTACGAGCTGATTCCCGGCTTCACCTTCCGCAACTACTTCGCCATCTTCGAAGGCTGCAGCCAACTCACCGACAACGGCGACCTGTGTGTCTCGCTGTCGACCTATCTGTCCACGCTCAAGTTCTGCCTGCTGGTCTGGGGCATCACGCTGCTGATCGGGTTTGCAGTGGCCTACTTCCTGGCCTTCCATGTGCGCTCGCCGGGCATGCAGACCGCGCTGTTTGTGCTGTGCACCGTGCCTTTCTGGACCTCCAACGTGATCCGCATGATTTCCTGGGTGCCGCTGCTGGGCCGCAACGGCCTGGTCAACCAGGGCCTGGTCGGTGCCGGCATCGTCGACCAGCCGGTCGAATGGCTGCTGTTCTCCGACTTTTCGGTGGTGCTGGCCTTTGTGCACCTCTACACCATGTTCATGATCGTGCCCATCTTCAACTCGATGATGCGCATAGACCGCAGCCTGCTCGAAGCCGCCAGCGACAGCGGCGCCTCCGGCTGGCAGACGCTGTGGAACGTGATTGTTCCGCTGTCGCGCACCGGCATCCTGATCGGTTCGATTTTTGTCATCACCATCGTCATGGGCGACTTCGTGACCATCGGTGTGATGGGCGGCCAACAGATCGCCTCCATCGGCAAGATCATCCAGGTGCAGACCTCCTACCTGCAGTTCCCGCTGGCCGCGGCCAACGCGGTGATCCTGCTGGCCATCGTGCTGATGATCATCTGGGGCCTGACGCGGCTGGTTGATATAAGGAAAGAACTGTGACCCTCTCGTTCGCCACTTCGTGTGCCTTCGTTGCCGCCTTGCCTGATGCCGAGGGTATCGGGCAGCTCGCGGAGCGAAATCAAGGAGGAGGCGAAGCCGGGGGACATTCGCGCAGCGAACTGCCCGACACCCGCCATGGATTGCGAATCAAGTCCGCAATGACAACATCATGAGCCAGCGTACCGGTGAACAAAGATCCCCCGGCTTCTGGCCGCTGGCCATCGTTTTCGGCCTGTTCGTGCTGTTCATGTACGGGCCCATGCTGACCATCTTCGTGCTGAGCTTCCAGGGGCCCGAAGGCGGCCTGACCTTCCCCATGCGCGGCGTCTCGCTGCACTGGTTCTACAAGCTGGCCGAAGGCCTGGGCACGGTGGACATAGGCGCCGCCTTTTTGCGCTCATTGATGCTGGGTGGCGTGGTGATGCTTTTCACCGTCGTGCTGTCGGTGCTGGCGGGCCTGGCCTTCCGCAAGAAGCTCAGCGGCGGCAATGCGCTGTTTTTCATCACGGTTGCCAGTCTGATCATGCCGTCCATCATCGTGTCGCTGGGCATAGGCCTGCAGTTCCGCCTGCTCGACAGCGGCATCAAGGCCGTGCTGCCCGAGAGCATGCTGGAGAACTACGGCACGGCGCTGGGCCTGATGACCTCGGCGCTGGGCGCGCACCTGACCTGGACGCTGCCCTTCGGCCTGCTGATCATGTTTGCCGTGTTCAACCGTTTCAACCCCGCGTACGAAGAAGCCGCGCGCGACCTGGGCGCCACACCGTGGCAGGCCTTTCGCCATGTGGTGCTGCCGCTGATCGGCCCGTCGGTGGTCGGCATCGGCATGTTCGGCTTCACGCTCTCCTGGGACGAGATCGCGCGCACCTCGCAGGCCATCGGCGACGTCAACACCCTGCCGCTGGAACTGCAGGGCCTGACCTCCACGGTGACCACACCATCGATCTACGCGCTGGGCACGGTCACCACCATTGTGTCTTTCGCCGTCATGGGCATCGCCGTCGGCCTGGCCATGTGGCTGGGCAAGCGCCAGAAAAAAGCACCGTCATGAGCGAAGCGGTGGTGATCCCCCTGAGCGACAGCGAGATGTACGAGCGCGTGGTGTCGGCCATCCTCGACCACCGCCTGCCGCCCGGCACCAAGCTGGTCGAGGACAAACTCGCGAGCGCCTTCGGTGTCTCGCGCACCCGCATCCGTCCGGTGCTGGTACGCCTGGCCAACGAACAGGTCGTCACGCTCACGCCCAATCGCGGCGCGACGATTGCCCAGCCCAGCGAACAGGAGGCGCGCGAGGTGTTCGAGGCGCGCCGCCTGATCGAGCCGCGCCTGGTCGAACTGTTCATCGCCCGCGCCGACACGGCCGACATGCTGTGCCTCAAGCAATGTATCGCCGACGAGGACGCCGCGCGCCTGGCCGGCGACATGCGCCGCGCGATCCGCCTGTCGGGCGACTTCCACCTGCACATCGCCGAGCGCGCCGGCCACCAGACCCTGGGCCGCATCCTGCGCGAGCTGACCTCGCGCACCTCGCTGATCCTGATGACCTACAGCCCGGCGCATGCGCGCGAGCGCGAGGAAGCCACCGCCTGCGGCTGCCGCGAACACCGCGCCCTGCTGGACGCCATCACCTTGCGCGACGCGCCCGAGGCGGCGCGCCGCATGCACGAGCATTTGACACGGCTGGAGTCGCAGCTGCAATTTGCACCGCCGGCCAGCAGCGTGCCGGATCTGGCCGCGCTGTTTGCCTGAACATGCGGCAATTACTCGTCGTCAACCCCAACACCTCGGCGGCGGTCAGCGCGCTGCTGCAAACCCATGTACAGGCAGCCGCCGGCCTGCATGTGGCGGTGCGCACCGTCACCGCGCGTTTCGGCGCGCCCTATATCGCCGACGAGGCCAGTTATGCGGTCGCGGCCCACGCCACGCTGGACGCCTGGGCCGCCGACCTGGCCGGGCCCGCGCCGGCGCCCGACGCGGTGTTGATCGGCTGCTTCGGCGATCCCGGCTTGCTGGCACTGCGCGAGAGCAGCCCGGTCCCGGTCACCGGCCTGGCCGAAGCGGCCTTTATCGCAGCGGCGCGCCACGGCCGCTTTGCCATCGTCACCGGCGGCGAACGCTGGGGCCCAATGCTGGCGCGGCTGGCGCAGGCGCTGGGCCACGCGCCGGCGCTGGCGGGCATTCACACGGTCGTGCCCACCGGCGCAGAACTGGCCGCCGACCCGGCCGCCGCGCGCACGCTGCTGGCCCAGGCCTGCCGTGACGCGGTACGCCAGCTCGGCGCCCAGGCCGTGATCCTCGGCGGCGCAGGTCTGGCCGGCATGGCAGCAAGCATCCAGCCCGGCGTGGTGGTGCCGCTGATCGACAGCGTGACCGCCGGCGCCCACTGGGCGCTGCGCAGCCACGCCGCGCCGCCGCAGCGCAGCCGCGCCGGCTTCGACGTCCCCTGGGACCGGCTGTCGGCCGAACTCACGGCCCTCGGTCAACATCCTGCCGGCCCCTGACGCTCTGTTTTTGATAGCTGCCTGCCCTTGCCGAACAAGGGCTGGCGGCACATTTGATCATGCAAGCAGCGCGGCCCGCCGGACCCGGGCCGTGGCGCACAACGACAAAAAACTTTACGAAATCCTCACGCTGGGCTCATGGCGGCCTTACACGGGCCGCGCAAACTTGCCTTCAAGCTGACGCCATCCCGGCAGCAGGCTTGTACTCCCACCGAAAGGACGCTCTCATGACTTCCACGTTCAAACCCCTGAAATCTGTCAACACCCTGGTCCTGGCCGGCATCATGGCGGCTGCCAGCATGGCGGCCGTGGCGCAAACCACCGCACCTGCCGCGCCTGCAACGGTCACCGCGCCGGCCCAGGCCGGCGCCAAAGCCGGTCCGCACGGCCAGCACCGGCACGACCCGGCCAAGATGCAGGCACGTATCGCCAAGCACCAGGCTGAACTCAAGGCCAAGCTGGCGATCACACCGGCCCAGGAAGGCGCCTGGTCCACCTGGACCGCCGCCATGAAGCCGCCGGCACGCGACGCGGCCCAGCGCCCGGACCGCGCCGCCATGCGCGCCGAGTTCGAAAAGCTGACCACGCCGCAACGCATCGACAAGATGAATACACTGCGCGCCCAGCGCATGACCGAGATGAATGCGGCCATGACCCGGCGTGGCGAAGCCACCAAGACTTTTTACGCGGCGCTGAACACCGACCAGCAAAAAGTCTTTGACAGCCAGCGCATGGGCCGCGGCGGCAAAGGCCATGGCGGCCACCACGGTCACAAAGGCTGAGTTGTGACCCAGGGCCGGGCGCCGCAAGGTGCACCGGACCGGGCCTGCCCCTGTTCTCACGAACGGGTGCAGGCCTTTTTTATTGCCTAGGGCGCCGGGGGCTGGGGACCGAGCAGGGCCTTCAGCTCGCCACTGGCCAGCAACTTGCCGAGTTCGGCAGCGCCGCCGATCAGCATGCCGCGCACAAACACCATGGGGAACGTCGGCCAGCCGGTCCACATCTTGAGCGCATTGCGCTCGCGCCAGGTGTTCAGGTAGCTGCCATATTCGAGGTAGTGATAGGACACGCCGGCAGCGTCCAGCAGGCGCCGCGCCTTCTTCGGAAACGGGTTGATGCCCATGCCGACCACCACCACCGCGTGCGCGCCCAGCGCCGCTTGCACCTCCTGCACGATGGCCTGGTGGTGCAGAGCGACCTTGCCGCGGATGGCGGCGTGGATGCGGGATTCGTCAAGGATGGCACGCGGCATGGAAATCTTTCAGGCGGCAGGGCTTGCAGCTTAAGGCATGGACCAGGAAAAAAACAAAGCGCCCGGCTTCTTGCGAAGCGGGCGCTTTGACAGGCCGCGAACGGCCTCATCCGGGTGGATTACTGGGGAGCAGTCTTGGCCGGGCTCGAAGGACCGGAGTCCATGCCCTTGCCGGATGCGGTCGTGGCTGCATCACGCTTGGCCTTGCGGGCTGCCTTGCGTTCGGCACGGGCGGCTTTGCGCTCGGCGGAGGTGGACGATGTGGCCATCGCCTTGTCGGAACCCGACACCGAGCTGTCGCCCTGTGCAGAAGCGCCGGCTTTGCTGGTGTTGTTGACCTGGGCCTTCACGTCAGCACGGGTGTTGGCAGAAACGCCGCCAGAGCCGGAAACGGCTGCAGCGCCAGTAGGTGTACCGCCGCCTTGCGCAGGTGCGGCCACCTTGGCGCCGGAGCGGGTGTCGACCTCGCCCTTGACTTCAGCGCGCGTGGCGGGCATGGTGCCTGCGTCTACGGGGCGCTGCACGGTCGGGCCACCCTGGGCTGGCGTGGGGTTGGTGACGGTTTGTGCAGATGCAAAACCGGCGGTTGCCATCAGGGCTGCCAGCAAAATCGATTGGGTTGTTGTCTTCATCATGTTTCCTTCATTTGTTAAGGGGGACCTTGTGAGAGGTGTTGCTCACTGAGCGCCCCCACACATCTAATCTAGGTGGTGATCCCGGTCCGGGCCATCGGTTGAACGGCTGGCCGAACGTAGGACTTCACCGTACAAAGGGCAGGCCGAAATCCCTGACGGCCTGCCCTGACTCGCAACTTCAGCTGTTTACTGGGGGGGACGTGCCACACCGCCGCCGGCGGACAGGTTGCCCGATCCTTCGACATTGACCTGGCCGGTCGCGCCGCCATTGCTGCGCGGCAAATTCCTCTGGATGGCGTTGTCGGCTTTGGAGGCCGCGCCGCCCACCGCGTTTTTCGCGCGGTAAGCACCGTCACGGGTCGCGTCGGCCGCATTGCCCACAGCACCCTCAACCTTGTTGCCGGTGTTCTGGACTGCGTTGCCGGTGCGTTTTGCTGCGCGCTTGACGGCGCCATCGTTGGCATCGACCCGGGTGTTGGAGCGAACCGATGTGTTGGTACCAGCGTTGGAGCGCACATCGCTGCCGATGTTGCTGTTCACGCCTGTACGCACGCCGACACCAGCATTGGTGTTGGCGCCCGTGCCGCTGGTGGCAGTACCGGCACCGGCGTTCACACCGGCACCAACGCCGACACCTACCTGTGCATGGGCGGCAAATGCCAGCGTGGCCGTCAGGGCCAGAGCGGCGGGAAGGGTACGCATTGAGAATTTGTTCATGGTTGACTCCTCTTGAAGCTGTCTAAAAAACTGAGAGCAGTTTGCAAAGAACACTGGTAAAAGGAACATTGCAAAAGCCAGATCCAACTGGATTTGGTTGATTCAAATTTAGCCCCGTTCCCGTGCCGCACTTATCGGCTGGCCCCCCTCAACAGCGTAGGACGTGGCCCTTTACAGACACTTCACACAGGGGCTGTCCGGGCCGGCTCAAAATCAACACAAAAAATTAGCTTGCTGTCCTACAGTTTTGCAGCGCCGCGCCGAAGGACAATGGCTCTTTGCCTTTGTACTGTGCCCATGCTCCCTCCAGAATCGCTCATCCAGGTGGCCCAGCCGCCGTCCGTTGCTGCCCAGGTCCTGCCGGACGCCGATGCGGTGGCCGCGACCCAGGACGCGATCGCCACCGCATCGCTGAGTTTTTCGCTCAAGGTGCTGACGGTCAACATTCACAAGGGTTTCACCTTCTTCAACCGCAAGTTCATCCTGCATGAATTGCGTGAAGCGGTGCGTTCGGTGGGCGCCGATGTGGTGTTCCTGCAGGAGGTGACCGGCACCCACGCGCGCCACGAAAACAGGGTCGCCAACTACCCGGCCACGCCGCATTACGAGTTCCTGGCTGACACCATCTGGCCGCAGTTCGCCTATGGCCGGAACGCGGTCTACACCAACGGGCACCACGGCAACGCGGTGCTGTCCAAGTTTCCCATCGTCAGTTTCGAAAACCGCGACGTGTCCATCAGCGGCCCCGAGCGGCGCGGCCTGCTGCACTGCGTGCTGCAGATCCCCGGGCGCGAAACCACGGTACACGCCATCTGCGTGCACCTGGGCCTGGCCGAATCCCACCGCATCAAGCAGCTGAACATGTTGTGCGACCTGGTGCACAAGGACATTCCCCCCAGCGCACCCGTGATCGCCGCCGGCGACTTCAACGACTGGCGCCTGCGCGCCCATGACGTGCTCGAGCAGGGCGCGGGCATGCACGAGGTGTTTGTGCAGGCCAACGGCATCGCCGCGCGCACCTTCCCCGCGCGTTTCCCGATGCTGCGGCTGGACCGCATCTACGTGCGCAACGCCATCGGCCATGCGCCGGTGGTGCTGCCGCCCAAGCCCTGGTCCCACCTGTCGGACCATGCGCCGCTGGCCGCCGAAATCGAAATCTGATGGCAAGGGAGGGTTGGTGATGCGCGGTCGCTGGGTACCAGGCAACAAGTTCACGCTGCTGGAAAACGGCGAGGGCTTTTTCCCCCGGGTTTTTGAATGTATCGCGGCCGCCGAGCGCGAGGTCCTGCTCGAAACCTTCATCCTGTTTGAAGACAAGGTCGGCAAGGCCCTGCACGAGGCGCTGCTGACCGCAGCCCACCGCGGCGTGCAGGTCGACATCACCATCGACGGTTACGGCTCGCCCGACCTGTCGCCCGGCTTCATCTCGGCGCTGACATCGGCCGGCGTGCGTGTGCACGTGTTCGACCCCAGCCCGCGCCTGTGGGGCTACCGCACCAACCTGTTTCGCCGCATGCACCGCAAGATCGTCGTGGTCGACGGCCAACGCGCTTTTGTCGGCGGCATCAACTATTCGGCCGATCACCTGGCCGACTTCGGCCCCGAAGCCAAACAGGACTACTCGGTCGAGATCGAAGGCCCGCTGGTCGCCGAGATCGAGCAGTTTGTGCGCGCCCAGTTGCAGCTCGGCCACCAGACCGACGGCCCGATCAGGCGTTTTCTCAAACGCAAGCCGGCGCAGCCCGCCGTGGCGGCCCTGCCGGCCGCCGGCACCGCCGATGCCATGCTGGTCACGCGCGACAACCGCGACCACAAGAACGACATCGAGCGCCACTACCGCATCGCCATCCGCGGCGCGCGCCAGCGCATCATCATCGCCAACGCCTATTTCTTTCCGGGCTACCGCCTGCTGCGCCAGTTGCGCAAGGCGGCCAAACGCGGCGTCGACGTGCGTCTGATCCTGCAGGGCGAACCCGACATGCCCATCGTCAAGATTGCCGCGAGCATGCTGTACCACCACCTGCTCGGCGCCGGCGTAAAGATCTACGAATACAGCGACAGGCCGCTGCACGGCAAGGTCGCGCTGACCGACCACGAGTGGTCCACCGTCGGCTCCAGCAACCTCGATCCCCTGAGCCTGTCGCTCAACCTCGAGGCCAACGTCATCATCAAGGACCGCGCGTTCAACCAGCAGCTGGCGGACAACCTCGAGAAGCTGATGCAGGCGAGTTGCCGCCAGGTGCAGGTCGGCGACCTGGCCGAGTCGCCGGCCTGGGTCAAGCTGCGCAGCTTTTTCGTGTTCCATTTGCTGCGCCGCTACCCGGCCTGGTTCGGCTGGCTGCCGGCCCACCTGCCGCGCCTGACGCCGGCCGAAAAACTGCTGGTCGAGCCCACCGGCGTCGACCACATCAACGAAGGCCAGGCTTCATGACAGCGGCAGCCGCCACCAGCGATCGGCCCGCCCGCCGCGGCATCACCGGCAAACCTTGGTGGCCCTGGCTCAAGCGCGCCGCGACGCTGGTGTTTTTCGCCCTGGTGGCCTGGCTGCTGGTCGAGCAGGGCCGCGCCATCGAGTGGCGCGAGGTGTTTACGGCGCTGCGCGCCTACCCGCCGGCCCTGCTGCTGGGCGCCGTGGGCCTGGCCGCCCTGAGCTTTGGCCTGTACAGCTGTTTCGACCTGCTGGGCCGGCATTACACAGGCCACACCCTGCGCACTGGCACGGTGATGCTGGTGACCTTCATCAGTTATGTCTTCAACCTCAACCTCGGCTCGCTGGTCGGCGGCGTCGCCTTCCGCTACCGGCTGTATTCGCGCCTGAAGCTGGACACCGCCACCATCACGCGGGTGCTGACGCTGAGCATGCTGACCAACTGGACCGGCTACCTGCTGCTCGGCGGCCTGGTCTTCACCTTCGCCACGCCGGAGCTGCCGCCAACCTGGAAGGTGGGCAGCGGCGGCCTGCAGATCCTGGGGTTTGTGCTGCTGGCCGGCTCGGCGGCCTACCTGCTGCTGTGCGGGCTGTTGCGCCAGCGCAGCCTGTCCCTGCGCGGCCACGAGCTGGTGTTGCCGTCCGGCCGGCTGGCGCTGCTGCAGGTGGCCATGGGCGCGGCCAACTGGCTGGTCATGAGCGGCCTGATGTATCTGCTGCTGCAGCAAAAAGTGGCTTTCCCCACCGTGGCCGGGGTGTTGCTGGTGGCGGCGGTCGCCGGCGTGCTGGCCCACGTGCCTGCCGGCCTGGGCGTGCTCGAGGCGGTGTTTGTGGCGCTGCTGTCGCACCAGATCCCCACGCACCAGCTGCTGGCCGCCCTCGTGGCCTACCGCGTCATCTATTACCTGGTGCCGCTGGTGATTGCGACCATCGCCTACCTGGTGACCGAGGCCCGGGCCAAATCGCTGGCCGGCGCGGCAGCCCGGCCCGGGCCGGCATAAGCGCCGGTTCTGCCGGCCATTTCGGCCTCCAGCCCCCGCCGGATGTACGTCGTCCGCTATGGATACTATAGCAAAATGGCCTTTTACAGGGCCCGGGAATACTGTCGATAAATACAGTTAAATCCCAATTTACTGTATATTGATACAGTGTCCATCCCCACCACCCAGCGCAAGCTCGCGATCCTGGCAGACGCGGCCAAATACGACGCGTCCTGCGCGTCCAGCGGCAGCACCAGCCGCAACTCGGTGGGCGGCAAGGGCATAGGCTCGACCGAAGGGTCCGGCATCTGCCACAGCTATGCACCCGACGGCCGCTGCATCTCGCTGCTGAAAATCCTGTTCACCAACTTCTGCACCTACGACTGCGTGTATTGCGTGAACCGCGTCAGCAGCAATGTGCCGCGCGCACGCTTTTCAGTCGACGAGGTGGTGCAGCTCACACTGGATTTCTACCGCCGCAACTGCATCGAAGGCCTGTTCCTGTCCTCCGGCATCATCCAGAGCCCCGACTACACCATGGAACGTGTGGTCGAGGTCGCGCGCGTGCTGCGCGAGGAGCACGACTTCCGCGGCTACATCCACCTCAAGACCATCCCCGACGCCTCGCCCGAACTGCTGGCACGCGCGGGCCTGTATGCCGACCGCCTCAGCATCAACGTCGAGCTGCCCACGGTGCAGGGCCTGCAGGCGCTGGCGCCGGAAAAAGACAGCGCCGCCATCAAGCGCTCGATGGCGCGCATGCGCGTGCACATCGACGATGCGCGCGGCGCGGCCAGCGACGACGCAAAAACCAGCGTGATCTCGCTGCCGCGTTCACTCAAGGCCGGCCGCGCCGCTGCACCGCGTTTTGCGCCGGCCGGCCAGAGCACGCAAATGATCGTGGGCGCCGACGCCACGGCCGACAGCACCATCCTGCAGGCCAGCGCCACGCTGTACGGCGCCTACCGGCTGCGGCGCGTCTATTACTCGGCCTTCAGCCCGATTCCCGACGCCTCGCTGAGCCTGCCGCTGCGCCAGCCGCCGCTGATCCGCGAACACCGGCTCTACCAGGCCGACTGGCTGATGCGGTTTTACGGCTTCGCGCATGACGAGATCGTGCCGGCCGCCGGCGGCATGTTGTCGCTGGACATGGACCCCAAGCTCGCCTGGGCGCTGGCGCACCGCGGCCGCTTCCCGGTGGACCTGAACCGTGCGCCGCGCGAGATGCTGCTGCGGGTGCCCGGCCTCGGCGTCAAGGCCGTCACACGCATCCTGCAGGCGCGCCGCGTGCGCAGCCTGCGCGCCGAGGACCTGCTGCGCCTGCATGTGCCGCTCAAAAAAGTGTTGCCCTTTGTGCTGCTGGCCGACCACCAGCCCGGCGCCAGCCTCGATGCGGCGGGCCTGCAGGCACGGCTCGTTCCGCGCGCCGTGCAATCCGACCTGTTTGACGACGCCTTGCCTGCGACAGCGGCGCCCGTGCAATCGGCGCCTTTGCCTACACGCGCAGCGACGTCACAGGACACACCATGGTTGCCAGTAGCTGAAGCGACTCGAGAAGAAAGGACTCTGGCATGGGCGTGATGAATGACCCGCTGACAAACGATCTTTTCCCGCAGGCCCTGTTGCCGGTGACCCTGCAGGGTCCGGCCGACCTCGAAGGCTTCCGGCGCGCCGCGCGCGCGCTGCTGGCGCAACACATGTTGCCCGAACAGGTCAGCTGGCACAGCAGCGACGTGCCTGTGCAGGACCTGTTTGCCTCAGGCATCGCCAGTGCCGTCGCCGCGACCACCGCCATCCACAACGCTGCTTTCAACGAGGCGCCGCCGGTGAGCGTGCCGCCCGAATTTGTCACGCTCTGCGAAACCGCCATCCTGCACAGTGACCCGAATCGTTTCGGCCTGCTCTACCGCATCCTCTGGCGGCTGGTGCACGAGCCCGGCCTGCGGCACGACCCGCTGGACGCCGACATGGTGAAAGCCCAGCAGATGGCGCAGGCGGTGCGCCGTGACAAACACAAGATGAAGGCCTTTGTGCGCTTTCGCACCGTGCAGGATGAAACCTTCCGCAACCACCCCGAAGGCGGGCCGCTGCATGTGGCCTGGTTCGAGCCCGAGCACCACATCGTCGAGGCGATTGCGCCATTTTTTGCACGCCGTTTCACGCAGATGCGCTGGGCCGTGCTGACCCCCGAGCGCAGTATCCAGTGGGACGGCGCGCAGCTCACTTTTGGCCCCGGCGCCAGCAAAAGCGATGCACCGCCGCCCGACGCCGGCGAGGCACTGTGGCTCACCTATTACGAAAACATCTTCAACCCGGCACGCCTGAAGATGAAGATGATGCAAAAGGAAATGCCGCGCAAGTACTGGCACAACCTGCCCGAAGCCGCGCTGATTGCGCCGCTGGCCGCCGGTGCGCACGAACGCAACGCCCGCATGGTGGACGAAACCCCTGTCGGTCTGGCCAGGCGCATGCCGGCCATCCAGGTGCTGCCGGTAGCTGCTGCCGCCATAGACGCCCACGACGGCAGCCCGGTGCGCTCACTGCCTGCCTTGCGCGAACTGACCAGGCATTGCCGCGAATGCCCGATCGGCGCCTGCGCCACCCAGTCGGTCTGCGGCGAAGGGCCGCTGCAGGCGAAGCTGATGTTTGTCGGCGAACAGCCGGGCGACCAGGAAGACCTGCAGGGCCGGCCTTTTGTCGGCCCGGCCGGCCAGTTGCTGGACCGCGCCCTGGACGAGCTCGGCATCCAGCGCGGCCAGGTGTTTGTCTCCAACGCGGTCAAACACTTCAAGTACGAACTGCGCGGCAAGCGCCGCATCCACAAGACACCGACGCAGCGCGAAGCCGCCGCCTGCCAGCACTGGCTCGATGATGAAATTGCCATGGTGCAGCCCGGCCTGCTGGTGGCCCTTGGCGCCACGGCCGCGCGCTCGCTGCTGGGCCGCGCCGTGCCGGTCATGGCCAATCGCGGCCAGGTTTTCGAGCGCGAGGACGGCCGCAAGGTACTTGTCACGCTGCACCCCTCGGCCCTGCTGCGTTTGCCGCCCGAAGAGCGCGAGGCAGCCTATGCCGCCTGGCTGGCTGACCTGTCGGTGCTCAGCGACGCCACCGTTTAGGTCCTGCTCACACCAGGTCTGCGGGCGCGGACAGGCCTCAAGGCCGGGTCGTGAGTGGCGCCGGTGTGACCGGGTTGGTGGGCCCGGTGCTGGCAGAGCCCGGCACACTTGTTTCACGGCCGTCGGTACTGGCCGGCGGCAACACCGGCCGCGTGTCCGAATCGCGCGGGTCACCGGGGCCCGGATTCGGCACCACGGTGTCACGCGGGTCGGGCGCCGGCACCGGATTCGGCGGGAGCTGCTCGCGGTAAACCGGGTTGCGGTTGATGCCCGGTGCCGGCGGCTGCATTTGCGCGGCTGCCAGGCCACTGCCCAGCAGCAGCGCACACAAAAGCGCGGAGGTCCTGATCATGCGCAACTCCTCAGTTGGCGGGACTGCCGCCACGCTTGGTGTTGGCGTCGGTCCGCAAGGGTTTCTGGCTGTTCGGCTGCATGCCCGGACTCATCTCGGGCCGCGGCTCGGAGCGCATTTCCGGGATCAGCTCGTCGGACTTCATGCGCGGCTTGAGTTCCGGCCGCATGCGCGGCTTCAGGTCGGCAGGTTTGGCCGCGCTGGCGCCTCGCAAGGGCGGTTTCACGCCCATTTCGGGCGGTACCGTGGTCGCGTTGTCGGGCATGGTGCTCGGTTGCGCCCGCGCCAGGCCCGGGCCGAGCAAGAGCGCCGTAAACAACAGGGCGGCAAGTGAAGATGGCTTGATCGTCATAAATACTCCTTGGGGCTGGATATACCAACCCACACTTTCAATATAGGCCGCACGGCAGGCCGGCACTTGAGGGTTGTCAAGCCGCCTGTGTGTAGGACCTGTCTGTGAGGGTAGGGAAGCGCTGAACAAGCCCCTTGCGGCGCGCCATCAACCGAGCTTGGGCGGTCTGCTGCGTTGAATTTCTTGCCAATAGCTGGCTATTCGCTGCGAAATCCGCCTTGCATCCCATCCCAATTCGCTTGCCGCGCATCCACAAGGACTTATTCAGCGCTTCCGTAGACGCCCAAGCGACAGCCGGCGGCCCCGTCCCAAGCTTCGCGCAGGGCGAGGCTTGCTAAGCTGCTTTTCATGCAGATCTCCGAATTGGCCGCCCAGACCGGCGTTTCCGTCCATGCCCTGCGCCACTACGAAAAGCTGGGCCTGCTGCTGCCCGCGCGCCGGCCCAGCGGCTACCGCGACTACACCGAAGCCATGCGGCGCGAGGTGGTGTTTATCGCGATGTCGCGGCGCATCGGGTTTTCGCTGAAGGCGATCGCCGCGCAACTGCCGGCTTACCGCAGCGGCCGGCTGACTTTCGACGACATGCTGCAAGCCATGCAGGAGCGCGTGGCCGACATCGATGCCCAGATCGTCAAGCTCAAGGCGCAACGCCGCGCGGTGGCCGAGCACATCGTGTGGATGAAAAAACGCCAGCGCGACCATCTCGCCAAAAAAGCAGCGCAAGCCAGCACCGCCGGCAAACCGCCCTGGCCGGTCGTCACCCCCTCACGCAAAAGGACAGCCGCATGAACACTTCTCCCGACTACAGCCGGCTTGAGCGCGCCGTGCTCGCCATGCCGATGGCGCACACCCTGGGCCTGGCCTTTAAACGGATTGCGCCCGGCGAAGTCGAGCTCGAGATGCCGGTGCTCGACGCCTTCTGTTTTCGCCCCGGCCAGTTGCAGGCGACCGCCGTGTTTGCGGCCGCCGATTTCGCCGCCGTGGCCGCCGCCGGCACGCTGCTGGCGCCGGGCTGGATCAACGCCACGGTGGACGCCACGCTCAAGCTGGTCGCACCGGCGCAGGGCGTGCTGCTGCGCGCTCGCGGCCGGGTCCTCAGCGCAGGCAAGCTGCTGACCGTCTGCGCCGCCGACGTCTACGCGGTGAGCGCGGCAGGCGACGAGACCCTGTGCGCCACCCTGCTGGGCAGCGCGCGCAACATCCAGCCCCCTGCCTGACGGCGATCTTGCTACTGAATTCATAGCTACTTGCTCTTGCAGGGCGGGGGCCGGTGACCGATTTGGCCTCAAACCTGTACGCCGGCCAGGCCGCCGTGCCGCTCGCCGCATGAAAGCGGCACCTGAACAGCGCAGGCGTTTCATTCCCTCACAACTGAGACATGCCGCACTGTTAAGATTCGTGCCTTTTCGGGCTACGCTTCTTGGGAAGCGCTGGATAAGTCACTGCGGATGCGCGGCAGGCGGATTGGGATGGGATGCAAGGCGGATTTCGCAGCCGAGCCAGCTATTGGCAAGAAATTCAACACCGCAGACCGCCCAAGCCCGACTGATCGCGCGCCGCAAGGAGCTTGTTCAACGCTTCACTAACTCACCTATCCCGCGGCAACGCGGCGTCCACGCATCCATGACCGTTGCCCTCCCGGCCAGCTCTCCCGCCACCTTCGAAATCAAAAGCGCCAACCTGCCCCTGGTCGCGCTGCTGCTCAAGTCCCCCGACCTGGACGCGCTTGCGCGCGACCTGGCCCTGCGTTTCGGCGACATTCCCGACTTCTTCGACAACGATCCGCTGGTGATCGACCTGTCGGCGCTGGCGGGAGATGAGCGCAGCATCGACTTCACGGCGATGGTCAACCTGCTGTGCAGTTACCGCGTGGCGCCCATCGCGGTGCGCGGCGGCAACCCGGCGCAGATGGACGCAGCGCTGGCCGTCGGCCTGCTCCCCGCGCCTGATGCGCGCATCACTGCCGCACGCACGCAGGAGCCCACGATCACACCGGTGCAGGCGCCGCCGGCCGAAGCCGCCGCCATGGCCAGCCCGCCACCGGGCGCGCTGGTCATCGACAAGCCGCTGCGCTCCGGCCAGCAGGTGTATGCGCGCGGTCGCGACCTGGTGGTGCTGGCCATGGTCAATGCCGGCGCCGAGGTGATTGCCGACGGCCACATCCATGTGTATGCGCCGCTGCGCGGCAAGGCCATGGCCGGCGCGCGCGGCAATGCCGATGCGCGCATCTTCGCGCTGAGCCTGGAGCCCGAGCTGCTGTCGATCGCCGGCATTTACCGCACCAGCGAAACCGCACTGCCCGAGGGCATCTGGGGCAAACCGACGCAGGTGCGCCTGGTCGCCGGCCCCGACGGCGACAAGCTGGTCATGGACCCGATCAAGGTGTCAGGCAAGGCATGACGTCCGCAGTTTTTCCGTTCGCCCTGAGCTCGTCGAAGGGTCCCCGCCCACGCTTCGACAGGCTCGGGACGATCCGCTAAGCAACAACTTCTTCTCATTCTTCTAGGACCTTCACCCATGGCAAAAATCATCGTCGTCACCTCCGGCAAGGGCGGTGTGGGCAAAACCACCACCAGCGCCAGCTTCGCCACCGGCCTGGCCCTGCGCGGCCACAAGACCGCCGTCATCGACTTCGACGTGGGCCTGCGCAACCTCGACCTGATCATGGGTTGCGAGCGCCGCGTCGTGTACGACCTGATCAACGTGATCCAGGGCGAGGCCAACCTGAACCAGGCGCTGATCAAGGACAAGCAGTGCGACAACCTGTTCGTGCTGGCCGCCTCGCAGACGCGCGACAAGGAAGCGCTGAGCAAGGAAGGCGTCGAGAAGGTGCTGAACGACCTGGCCGCGATGGACTTCGAATACATCGTCTGCGACTCGCCGGCCGGCATCGAGACCGGCGCGCTGATGGCCATGCATTTCGCCGACGAGGCGCTGGTCGTGACCAACCCCGAAGTCTCGTCGGTGCGCGACTCCGACCGCATCCTCGGCATGCTCTCGTCCAAGACCAAACGCGGCATGGAAGGCGGCGACCCGATCAAGGAACACCTCTTGATCACGCGTTACAACCCGAGCCGCGTTGACCAGGGTCAGATGCTGTCGCTCGAAGACATCAAGGACATCCTGCGCATCAAGCTGATCGGCGTGATCCCCGAGTCCGAGTCGGTACTGCAGGCCTCCAACCAGGGCGTGCCCGCGGTGCACATGGAAGGCAGCGATGTGTCGGAAGCCTACAAGGACGTGATCGCGCGTTTCCTCGGCGAGGACAGGCCGCTTCGCTTCATCGATGCGCCCAGGGTCGGTTTCTTCAAACGTGTGTTCGGAGGAAAGTAAACCGCCATGGCCTCCTTTCTCTCCTTCCTGCTCGGCGAAAAGAAAAAAACCGCCAGCGTCGCCAAAGAGCGGCTGCAGATCATCCTCGCGCACGAACGCTCGGGCCGCCAGGGCCACGAGCCCGACTACCTGCCGGCACTCCAGCGCGACCTGATCGCGGTGATTTCCAAATACATCAACATCAACCCGAACGACATCAAGGTCAATCTCGAACGCCAGGACAACCTGGACGTGCTCGAAGTGAAGATCGAGTTGCCCGAGGCCGCAGAAAAGAAGTAAGGGTCGTGTGCGGCGACTCCACGCCGCCTGGCACTCTGCGCCCTCCCTGTCCCTGTCTCTGTCATCCCGGACTGGATCCGGGATTCATCTCCAGTAAGCACCGCCGTTCGGGCTGAGCCTGTCGAAGCTTTCTTTTCTTCGTTGGTTCGAGGCTTGCCAACAAGCCGGGGGTTCCCCGGCGGCAACTCACTTTCTTTTTGCGTCGCCAAAAAGAAAGTAAGCAAAGAAAAAGGCGACCCTGCTGTCTGCGTCCCTCCGCTGCGCTGCGGGCGCAGCGAAGCGGAGGGACCCGGACCATCGGGTCGCCTTTCTTTTCGTTAGGTTTCTTTGGCGAAGCAAAGAAAAGTAACTCGCCCGCCAGGGCGAGACCCGGCTTGCAGGCGAGCCTCGAACAAACGAAGCAAGGGTGTCTTCGGCGGCGGCTCAGCCGGAACAGCGGTGGTCAAGGGTCAAGCACCCCGGCCCTGCTTGCGCTGCGTCAACCAACCGCAACGCCCCCCGCCCTAGCATGGGCGCATGTTGCTAGAAACCCTGGGCGCCGCACGCGATATCGGGAGACTCCAGGAAATTGCCGGCGTCCTGATTCGCCACGGCTTTGGTGATGCCGTGCGCCGCCTGGGCCTGGCCGACCGCCTCGAGAGCGCCGGCCACGCCCTGAAACGCGACGGCGCCGCTGACCTGGCGCGCCTGCCGCCGCCGGTGCAGGTGCGCCTGGCCATGGAAGAGCTGGGCCCGGCTTTTGTCAAGCTCGGCCAGATCCTGGCCGGCCGCGCCGACCTGTTCGGCCCCGAATGGATCACCGAGTTCCAGCGCCTGCACAACCAGGTGCCGCCAGTGCCGCTGGAGACCCTGCGCGCACAGTTGCGCGAAGACCTGGGCGGCGAGCCCGAAACCGTGTTCGCGCGCTTTGACACCACGCCGCTGGCGGCCGCCTCGATCGCGCAGGTGCACCGCGCGCAACTGCACGACGGCAGCGAGGTGGTCGTCAAGATACGCCGCCCCGGCATCAGCGAGGTGATCGAGGCCGACCTGCGGCTGCTGGCCCGGCTCGCCGCGATTGCCGAAAACGACTGGCCGGCGCTCAAGCCCTACCAGCCGCGCCTGCTGGTGCAGGAATTCGCGCGCTCGCTGCGGCGCGAGCTGGACCTCGCGGCTGAATGCCACAACGCCGAACGCATTGCCGCCAACTTCGCCGCCGTCCCGCATGTGCTGATTCCGCGAGTGCACTGGGCCCACACCAATGAGCGTGTCAACACGCAGGACTTCGTCGGCGGCGTGGCCGGCGACCAGCTTGACCAGCTCACGCCCGAGGCCGGCTTCGACCGCCGCCTGCTGGCGCAGCGTGGCGCGCAGGCGGTGCTCAAGATGATTGTGGAAGACGGCTTTTTCCACGCCGACCCGCACCCCGGCAATGTGTTTTACCTGCCGGGCAACGGCATCGCCTTCATCGACTTCGGCATGGTCGGGCGCCTGACCGAAAAGCGCCGTGAAGAGCTCTTGCTGCTGCTGCTGGGACTGGTCGAGCGCGACCCGCGCGCGGTGGCCGACGTGCTGCTCGACTGGACCGGCGACGGCCACGGGCTGGCGCCCGAGCTGCTCGAAGCCGGCATCGAGGCCTTTGTCGACCAGTACCACGGCACGCCGCTGGCACAGCTCAAGCTCGGTCAGATGCTGGCCGACGTCACCACCATCCTGCGCGACCACCACCTGGCGCTGCCGGCCGACCTGGCGCTGCTGATCAAGGCCTTCATCTCGCTTGAAGGCATGGGCCGCGGCCTGGACCCGGACTTCCACATGGCCACCGAAGCGCTGCCGCTGCTGCACCAGCTGGTGCGCGCGCGTTACCAGCCCAAAGCCATGGCCACGCGCGGCTGGAAAACCTTGCGGCGTGCGCTGGCGCTGGCTGAACAGCTGCCGCACGACCTGTCGCGCCTGCTGCGCAACGCACGGCGCGGCCGCGTCAACGTCGGCATCGACATCACTCACCTCAAGCGCGTCGGCAACCAGCTCGACCGTGCCGCCAACCGGCTGGCGATGGCGCTGGTGATCGCCGCGCTGATCATCGGCTCGTCCATCGTGATGACGGTGCAGGGCGGGCCCACCCTGTTCGGCCTGCCGGCCTTCGGCTTCATCGGCTTTTGCGGCGCCGTGGCCGGCGGCCTGTGGCTGGTGCGCGCGATCTGGCGCAGCAGCCGCGGGCCAGATACCGACGCCTGAGCGCCACCCCGACGCCGCCCTCCCATGAATATGGGGGAACCGGACTTACCCCATGCGCCAGGGCACGCGCCTTGCATAAACTTCAGGCTCCCATGACCCACCAGCGGCGCCGCCACTGCAGGCGCGCCCACCAAGGAACACCATGCTACGTCGCCTGTTCTCCGCCTGTGCCCTCGCCACCTTCGCGCTCGCCGCCGTGTTCAGCGCCGCGCCCGCCGCCGCGCAGGAGCGTATCGGCGTGCTGATGCTGCACGGCAAGAACCCCGGCAGCAACCTGGACCCGAACTTCGGTCCGCAAAAAGGCGTCTACGAGCGCCAGGGCTGGCTGGTCAGCTACCCCGACATGCCCTGGTCGCGCGGCCGCTACCTCGACGGCGGGCTGGACAAGGCCATGGCCGAGATGGCCGGCCACATCAAGGGCCTGCGCGACCAGGGCGCAACCAAAATCGTGATCATCGGCCACAGCATGGGTGTGCCCGCCGGCATGGCTTTCGCCGCGCGCGGCGGTGACGTGGATGCGCTGGTGGGGCTGGCGCCCGGCCATGTGCCGCAGGGCTACTACACCTCGCCGGCGCTCAAGGTCGTGCGCGACAGCATCGACGAGGCGCGCGCGCTGGTGGCC
>CALRTF020000016.1:0-30341 GCA_943370985.1 Paenacidovorax caeni | reverse complement strand
GCGCAGCGCACGCGGCCAAATGAAGTCCCCCTCCATCGCCCAGCGGGGCGAGGGAGGGGCTAGGGGTGGGAGTGGGGAGTTAGGCCCTATCAGCCAAGGCAAACCACAGGTGTAGAGCGATGCAACCGCTATCAATTCAATAGCTGCTTACGCTTGTCGGATATGGGCTGGAGGTCAGTTTTGATCTCAGCTGGAGGCATCTGCACGCCCCAGGCTGCGGGCCCGTTCCAGCAACAGCTCTCGTTCGCGTGTATTGCCTGCCAGCGCAGCCGCGCGCTCGAACTCGTCGCGTGCCTCGGCGTGGCGGCCCAGCCGGGCCAGCAGGTCACCGCGCACACCGGGCAACCACTGGTAGTTCTGCAATGATTTCTCGCTGCGCAGGGTGTCGATGATGGCCAGGCCGGCAGCCGGCCCGAAGGCCATGGCAACAGCGACGGCGCGATTGAGTTCGACCACCGGGGACGGGGCGATGCGGGCCAGCGTGTCGTACAGCGCCGCGATACCGGCCCAGTCGGTGTCGCCGGCTTGCCGGGCACGCGCATGGCAGGCGGCAATCGCTGCCTGCAGCGCATAGGGTCCGGGCGCCTCCCCTGCTTGCCCGGAGAGCAGGTTTGCGCGCTCCAGTGCAGCCAGGCCGCGGCGGATCAGCAGATGGTCCCAACGGGCACGGTCCTGCGCCAGCAGCAACACCGGCCGGCCCTGCGCGTCCACCCGTGCCGCCGCGCGCGAGGCCTGCAACTCCATCAAGGCCAGCAGGCCGTGCGCCTCGGGCTCGGTGGAGGCCAGCTCCGCCAGCATGCGTCCCAGGCGCAAGGCCTCCTGCGTCAGTGCCGGGCGCATCCAGTCGTCGCCCGCGGTGGCGGTGTAGCCTTCGTTGAACACCAGGTAGACCACCTCGAGCACCGAAGCCAGCCGTGCCGCCAGCGCATCGCCGCGCGGCAGCTCGAAAGCCACCTTCGCTTCGGCGAGCGTGCGTTTGGCGCGCACGATGCGCTGCGCGATGGTCGGCTCCGCGGCTAGGAAGGCACGTGCGATCTCGTGGGTGCTCAGGCCGCCCAGCAGCTTCAGGGTCAGGGCCACCCTGGCCTCTGTCGGCAGCACCGGGTGGCAGGCGGTGAAGATCAGGCGCAACAGGTCGTCGCCGATCTCGTCCTGCCGCGCGGCGTCCAGGGCGTCGACAAAATCCGGAACCACCCCGGCCTCCTGCGCCTCCAGGTCCTGCCCGATCTGCTCGAGTTTTTGAGCCTGCATCCTGATGTGGCGCAGATGGTCCAGCGCACGGTTTTTGGCGGTCCGCATCAGCCAGGCGCCGGGATTGTCGGGCACCCCGTCCAGCGGCCAGTGCTCCAGGGCCGCCACCAGCGCATCCTGCGCCAGTTCCTCGGCCAGGCCGATGTCACGCACCAGACGTGCCACCGCGCCGACAATTTTTGCGGACTCGATGCGCCAGACGGCGGCTATCGCCTGATGGGTAGCGGAATGCATCCCGCGAGTGTCCCAGAATCAGCCCGGACGGATCAGGGCTGTGGCGGCGCCGCGTGTTGATCCATCCAGAACACCTCCCAGACGTGGCCGTCGAGGTCGGTGAAGCCATGGCTGTACATGAAGCCGTGGTCCTGCGACGGGTTGGGCGCCGTGCCGCCGGCGGCCAGCGCCTTCTTCACCATCTCGTCGACTTCCTCGCGGCTGGCGCAGGACAGCGCAATCAGCACCTCGGTGGTTTTCGTCGCATCGGCGATCGGCTTGTGGGTGAATCCCTGGAAAAAGGGCTCGACCAGCAACATGACGTAATTGTGGTCCTCGCTGATCACCATGCAGGCGCCCTGCGCATTGGTGAACTGCGGGTTGAACGAGAAACCCAGCGCCTTGAAGAAGGTCTGGCTGCGTTCCATGTGTTTGATGGGCAGGTTGACAAACATCTGGCGTGACATGGTGTGCTCCTCGTGTATGAGGGTTCAGGCGCCTTCGGCGCGAAGTTTCAGTTCGGCCAGGCCTTCCTCGAAGGCGCCGCCCACCATCTTGTCCACCTTGAAAACCACGCCCAGGACCTTGCCCAGAAATGGACTGGGGCCCTCCATGGTCCAGCTGACGCGGGTGGCGCCGCCTTCGGGTTCCAGGGTGAAAAGTATGTCGTTGTGCGCCGCCATCGGCGCGCCCATGTCGAGCTTCATGGCGACCCGGGTGGGCACGGCGGTGTCGGTCACGCGCAAGGTGCCGCTGCCGGCCTGTTTGCCCTCGAACACATAGGTGGCGCCGGGGCCGGCACCCGGGCCGCTGTAAGTTCCCTTGATCTGCGCGTCACGCTGGACAAAAGGGTTCCAGTTGTTCATCTGCCGGAGGTCGGCGATCAGCGGAAAAATGCGCTCGGCCGGCGCCGCGACCAGCGTGCTGCGCTGCACACGGTAAGTGTCGGGCTGGCGCAGGGCCAGCAGCAGCACCGCGGCGATGGCGAGCACCACCAGGCCGAGTACGGCAAGAAGAAAGGTCTTGAACATGGCTGCTCTTCCTAGGTCTGGCTCGGTGTGTTCATCTCGCGGAACCGGTCCACCTGCGGGCCGGGCTCAAAATCGTCGAGCTCGTAAAGCTGGCGAACCTCGATCACGGCCGCGGCATTTTCGCCGACCGGGTTGGGGTAGCGGCGCGACCATTCCAGCGCCTCCTCGCGGCTGCGCACCTGGATGGTGGTGAACCCGGCGATCAGTTCCTTGGCCTCGGCGAACGGGCCGTCGATCACCGTGCGTTTTTGCCCGTCGTAATGGATGCGCCAGCCCTTTCGGCTGGGTTGCAGGCCGCTGCCGTCCAGCAGCACGCCGGCCTTGGACAAGGCCTCATGGTAGTCGGCCATGGCGGCCATCAGTTTTTCGTCCGGCACCTGCGGCGTGGTCTCGGCTTCGAATTCGGGCGTCGATTTGACGATGATCATGAATCGCATGGCTTCTCCCTGCTGTGGAACGAAGCCGGGGGCCGGGAGGCCCGCAAAATTTCGGCTTCTACCTTCACGACGAAGCAGCCGGTGCGAAATCGACAACTTCCGGAAAAAATTTCCCTGCTTTTGCGGGCCGGCCTGTCAGGTCGTGTCAGGTCGTATCAGGCAAAACAGGGGCCCAGTCCGCGCACTTCCAGCGTGGCCCACTCGGCGGCCGGGCATTGGCCCGCGATGGTGATCGCTTGCTCGCGGGTATCGCAAGCCAGCAGGAAAAACCCGCCGACCATTTCCTTGGCCTCGGCGAACGGGCCATCCAGCACGCTGGCCCGGCCCCCGCTGACACGCACGCGCGCGGCCTGGTCCTGCGAGGCCAGCGATTCCGTGGCCAGCAGCAGGCCGCGCGCCTTCAGGTCCGCCGCAAAATCCAGCATGCGGCCGTAGACGACGCGGCCTTGCGCCTCGCCGCGCGCCTCGCGCTGGCCGACAGGTTCATGGATCAACAACATATAAGGCATGGGCAGGCTTTCCTCTGAAAAGTCAGGGATGGAGTATGCCGCGTCCGCGTCAGGCGCGTCCCGTCATCCGCACAGGCACAGAGTTGCTACCAAATCAATAGCTGATTAATCAGCATGGATAAGGGCTGGGGACTGTTTTGTTCCTGACACAGCCTTCTGCGCATCGGCCGCCCGCTGCGCGGTCCCGGCCCGCGGACGCCCGCCTCAGAGCTTGCTGAAATCCGGCTTGCGTTTGGCCAGGAAGGCGCCAAAGGCTTCCTTGGCTGCGGGTTCGCCGAGCATGCGGCCGAAACTTGCGCCCTCTTCGTCCATCTGCTGCTGAACCAGTTGCTGCTGGCCCTTCTTCATGAGGCGCTTGGTTTCGACCAGCGAACTCAGGGGTTTGGCAGCGAGCTTGCGCGCGACCGCCTGGGCCAGGCCACTGGCTTCGGTGGGCGGCACGACGCGGTTGACCAGGCCGACCTCGAGGGCCGCCTCGGCCATGAAAGGCTCGCCCAGCAGCAGCGCCTCGGCGGCGCGGTGGTAACCCAGCATCTGCGGCACCAGCAGGCTCGAAGCCGCCTCGGGGCACAGGCCCAGGTTCACAAAGGGCATGGAAAACGCCGCGTTGTCGCCGGCGTACACCAGGTCGCAGTGGAACAGCAGGGTCGTGCCGACGCCCACAGCCGGACCGCAAACGGCTGCCAGCAGCGGCTTGGGAAAAGCTGCGATGCCGCGCAGGAAACGGAACACCGGCGAATCCATGCCGGCAGGCGGCTTGTTCAGGAAGTCCCCGATATCGTTGCCGGCACTGAAAACGGTTTCGCTGCCCTGCAGCACGACGACGCGCGTGGCCGGATCCTGCGCAGCGCCAGCCAGCGCATCGGCCATGGCGCCGTACATGTCGGAGGTGATCGAGTTCTTGCGTTCCGGGCGGTTCAGGGTGATGGTCATCACGCCGGCTTCCGTGTGGGTGAGGATGTCTGTGCTCATGCTGCTGCTTTCAGTGCTTGTTGTACAAAGTCGAGGCGGTCCTGCCCCCAGTGCATCTGGCCATCGACAAAAAAGGTGGGCGCGCCAAACACGCCACGTTCGACCGCTTCCTGGGTGAGGGCCTTCAGCCGGTCTTTCACCGCCTGCTCAGCGCTCATGGCCAGCAGCGCTCCGGGATCAAAACCCGCGGCCTGCAAAACGGCGCCCACGGTGCCGGGATCGTTCATGTTTTTCGCATCGGCCCAGATCGCGTCATACACCGCATCCACATAGGGCACAAAGCGCGCGGGTTCCCGCGTCTGCAGGCCGGCAGCGCCACGCATCAGCATCAGTGTGTTGATCGGGAAATGCGGATTCTCCCGGAAGGCCAGGCGGTATCGCGCAGCGAAGCGGCCCAGGTCGTCCATCATGTAGCGCCCTTTGGCGGGCACGGTGGTCGGGGAATGGTTGCCAGTGGCCTGAAACACACCCCCCAGCAGCATCGGCTTGTAGACGATGGTGGCGCCGGTTTCGCTGCAGACCTGCGGCAGCTGCTTCCAGGCGATGTAGGCGGCCGGGCTGCCCACATCAAAAAAGAACTCGACGGTTTTGGGCATCAGAACTTCTCCATATAGGGCCGCAAGTCCATCTCATGGGTCCAGGCATCGCGCGGCTGCCGGTGCAGCATCCAGTAAGTGTCGGCAATGTGCTCGGGGTTGAGGATGCCGTCCTGGTCCTTCAGCGCGTAACGCGCCGGAAAGTTGTCGCGGATGAAGGCGGTATCGATCGCGCCGTCGACCACGACGTGCGCCACATGGATGCCCTTCGGGCCGAGTTCACGCGCCATGCTTTGCGCCAGCGCGCGCAGCGCCATCTTGGCACCCGAGAACGCGGCGAAGTTGGCGCCACCGCGCAGTGATGCCGTGGCGCCGGTAAAAATGATGGTGCCCTTGTGGCCGTCACCTCCCCGCTGCACCATGCGTTTGGCGACCTCGCGGCCATTGAGGAAGCCGCCAAAACAGGCCATTTCCCAGATCTTGAAGTACTTGCGCGCGGTTTCATCGAGGATGCTGCTGGGCGCGTTGGCACCGATGTTGAAGACCAGCACCTCGATCGCGCCCAGCGTGCTTTCGATCTGCTCGACCAGCGCCACCACTTCTTCTTCCTTGCGCGCATCCGACGCAAAACCGTGCGCCGTGCCGCCCTCGGCGCGAATCTGTTCCAGCAGCGGCTGCAGCTTGTCGAGGCTGCGGCGCGTCACGCAGCTCGTGTAGCCCTCGCGCGCGAAGCGCCGCGCAATCGCGCCGCCGGTGGCGTCGCCGGCGCCGATAATCAAGGCTACTTTTTTCATGGTCAAGCCTCCGACGGGCCGCCCCTAGGGGGCTTGGGCCCCCTCGGGGGGCAGCGACGACACGTGAGTGCGGAGCGTGGGGGCATCATTACTCCTTGTAATAGACCACCTGGTGGGTGGTCACCAGCAAGTCGCCGGCCTCGTTCCAGAGCTGCGCCGTCTGGTCGAAGTAGCCGTTCCGGAAAGCCTGGGCCTGGGTCTGGCCCAGCAGGAAGCCGCTGCCGGTGGATGCCAACAACGCGGCATCGGCGTGGTAATACACCGTCATGGACACCGTGCCTATGGGCACCAGCAGCGGACGGCGCCGCCAGACGCGCGGAAAAAACACATCCGACAAAGCAGTCAGCGAGGCGAAGTCCAGCGGCCGCGGCGGGTCGTCGCGCAACCACAGCCGGGTGCGGCTGGTGCCCTGGTCGGTGCCATTCCAGTCAGCGGGAATCGCGCCTTCGGCAAAACGCATCTCATAACGCTTGACCCACTCGACACGCGCCGGGCCGGTGGCTCGCGCAACGTCCTGCGGCGCGGGAACTTCCGGCATCGTGTGTTCGTCGGCGCCCCAGGTATCGCGGCGCAAACCGAAAAAGGCCGTGCCGGTCAGCACCGTTTCACCGTTCTGCTGCATCTCGATGATCCAGTGCTGGGTGGATCGATTGGTGCGCGCCGGTCGCGCGTTCACGGTAAACGGTCCGTCGGCCAGGGCCGCAGCAAAGTTGACCGTCAGCGAAATCGGGTCGCCCAGGCGCTGCGGATGCTGCAGCACGGCGTTCAGCGCCTGCGCCGCCGTGACGCCACCGAAGGGCCCGACCATGTTGGCATAGGCTGCGCTGGTGTGGCCGAGAAATGGGCCGTCGGCCTGCGCCTGCAAGGCGACAGCGGCATCAAAAGGATGGGAGCTCATGGCGCGAGTATGCCGCTGCCGCAAGGCTCAGGCAGTCGTGCCGGCGACGCTGGCGGCGGGTGCCATGCGGTCCAGCATCCCCACCGTGCGCGGCCACAGCGACTGGCTGAACTGCTGGCGGAAAAATCCGAAGTGCCCGATACGTTTGACGCCCAGGTCGGCCGGCGTGATACGTTCAAAACTGCGTGCAGCACCGGTGTAAAGATTGATCAGGTTTTGCGTGCCGCGCCAGGTCATGAGCTCGTCATCGGTGATGGACAGCGCCAGCACCGGAAAACGGGCCTGCGCATAACTCAAACGCGCGCCCTCCCCTTCGGCACCCACGCTGTACTGCGGGTTCAAACACCACTTGCGCCATTGCAGCATCACGCCGGCCGGCAGGTCGCCGACTTTTTTCAGCTTTCGGCCAGGGAAATAACCGCACAGCCGCGTGGCCAGCGGCACCAGCACGTACCAGAAATACAAAATCAGCCGCCTGAGCTGCGGCGCGTTGTCGCGCCAGTAACCGCTGCCGGCCGCGATGCTGACAAGCGCGTCCACCTTGGCCTGGTTTTTCATCAGGCCCGGCAGCTGCGCGCCCAGGCTGTGGCCCAGCAGATAAAGCGGCGCCTGCGGCAGCGCCGACTTGGCCTCATCGACCACCGCTTCGTAGTCGCTGGCCCAGTCGAACAGATCGGCCTTGAAGCCGCGCAGACTGCCGTTCGGTGTCCCAGGCAAGGATTCGCCGGAGCCGCGGTAGTCAAAGGTCGTGACCCGGAAACCCTGGCCCGACAGCCATTGCGCAAACGGTGCGTAATAGTCCTGCCGCACCCCCATCGCCCCACCGATCACCACGCTGGCGCGCGCAGCACCGGCCGGCTCGTAGACCCGCAAGGCGAGTTGTGAAGTGCCTGATTCAAGAAATTGCTGTTGCATGATTTCCTCCGGAAAAACTACACAGCCACCAGGGCGTAGCGAGCGGGATGAGCTGCAAGGCGGACGGAGCGGACCCACCGGAACGACCTTGAGGGTCGTGAGGATGGGGAGCACCGGTCCAACGCCGCAGATCGCCCGCGCAGTAGCCCTACACCTAAACCCGTTCGAAGATGCCGGCGGCGCCTTGCCCCATCCCCACACACATCGTCACCATCCCGTACTTCAACTGGTGCCGGTGCAGCGCATGGATCACCGTCGCAGCGCGGATCGCACCGGTCGCGCCCAGCGGATGGCCCAGCGCGATCGCGCCACCCATCGGATTGACCTTGGCAGCATTAAGCCCCAGCGTGTTGATGACGGCCAGCGACTGCGCGGCAAACGCCTCGTTCAGCTCATACCAGTCGATGTCATCCTGCTGGAGGCCCGCATAACGCAGTGCAGCCGGGATCGCTTCGATCGGGCCTATGCCCATGATGTGCGGCGGCACACCCTTGGCGGCGTAGCTGACAAAACGCGCCAGCGGTTTCAGGCCGTGTTCCTTGACGGCTTTTTCGCTGGCCAGGATCAGCGCGCCGGCGCCGTCCGAGGTCTGCGAGCTGTTGCCGGCCGTGACCGAGCCGCGCGCGGCAAACACCGTCTTGAGTTTGGCCAGGCCTTCGAGCGAGGTGTCGGGCCTCGGGCCTTCGTCCAGGCTCACGGTGCGGGTCTTGGCAATCACCTCGCCGGTCTCGAGGTCCGGCGAGCGGTCGGTCACTTCGACCGGCGTGATCTCGGCGCTGAACTCGCCGTCCTTCTGCGCCTTCATCGCCTTCTGGTGCGACTCCAGCGCAAACTGGTCCTGCGCGTCGCGCGAAACCTTCCACTGCTGCGCGACTTTCTCAGCCGTCAGGCCCATGCCGTAGGCGATACCGATGTTTTCGTCGTTGACAAACATCGCCGGCGACAGCGAGGGCGAGTTGCCCGACATGGGCACCATGCTCATGCTTTCGGTGCCGACGGCAATCATCACATCGGCCTCACCGACGCGGATGCGGTCGGCTGCCATCTGGATGGCGGAGAGGCCGGACGCGCAAAAACGGTTGACCGTGATGCCGCCCACGCTGGTCGGCAGGCCGGCCAGCACCGCACCTATGCGCGCGATGTTCAGGCCTTGCGGGCCTTCGGGAATCGCGCAGCCGCAGATGATGTCCTCGACCGCCTTGGGGTCCAGTGTCGGCACCTGCGCGAGCGCAGCCTGCAGCGCCCGCACCAGCAGGTCGTCGGGTCGGGTGTTGCGGAAAAATCCACGGTGCGAGCGCCCGATGGGCGTGCGCGTGGCGGCAACGATATAGGCTTCCTGGACTTGTTTGGCCATGATGTTTTTCCTTAAATTCTTAACTTTTTCGCGGGCCGGACGGAATCCAGGCCCACACAAATTCACATTCGACCGGGCTCACGCCGGCCTCATCCGTCACCGTGACCGCCACGCTCACTTCCCCCTTGTCGCTGGCCTGCATGGCGGCACGCTGCTCGTCACTGAGCGTCGCCACGGCGCGCAACGCGCCGGTCGCGCGCTTCCTGAACGCCATCCTGAGTTCCTTGGCGAGCGGGATGCAGTCGTCGCGCACATTCATGCCCACCACCATGCCGGTCGCGGTTTCCGCCAGCAGGTTCATCGCCGAGGCATGAATGCCGCCGATGTGGTTCTGCACCTTCTTCTCGTTCTTGAGGCCGATCTCGACCCGGCGCGGCGTCATCTCCAGAAAATCCAGCCCCGCCGTGCCTGTGAAGGGCACGGCACGGTGCATCACCACGCCCCTGAAGAACGTGCGCGCAAATACCGGCAGGTCGGACAGCCGGTTCAGCTGGCGCTCAAGACGGTTGGGATTGTTGTGTGGGGTCGTCATGGACTTGATTGCTTGTGCGAAGTGGGCTGCGTGATTGAGCAAGCGTAGCGAGGGATCGTCAGGCGAGGCGCGGGCGCCCGAGCACAACCGGAACGTACTTCAGGTACGTGAGGATTGGGCTTGGGCTGCAACGACGCATGGCGATTCCGCAGTAGCTTGATCAGTTACGCAGAGGTTTGCCCGTGCTCATCATCCCCATGATCCTCTCCTGCGTTTTGGGGTGCTCCAGCAGCGAGCAGAAGGCCTTGCGCTCCAGCGTCATCAGGTATTCCTCGGTCACCAGCGAGCCGGCGTCGACGTCACCGCCGCAGACCACATTGGCGATCAGGCTGGCGATGTGAAAGTCGTGCGCGCTGATGAAGCCGCCGTCACGCATGTTGACGAGCTGGCCCTTGATGGTCGCCAGGCCGCTGCGGCCCACGACCTGGAAAGGCCGCTTGTGCGGCGCACGGTAGCCCGAGTTGAACAGCGCGCGCGCCTCGTTGAGTGCCACATACAGCAGCTCATCCTTGTTCGGCACGATCACGTCGCTGTCGAGCAGGTAACCGATCTTGCGGCTTTCGATCGCGCTGGTGCCGACCTTGGCCATGGCCGCGGCGGTGAAACCTTCGGTCAGGAAAGGCAACACGTCCTTGTTGGTGGACGTCGCGGCATTTTCGGCCGCGCGGCGCGCGATATAGGTCAGGCCGCCGGCGCCGGGCACCAGGCCGACACCGACTTCGACCAGGCCGATGTAACTTTCCATCGCCGCCACACGTTTGGCCGAATACACCGCGAGTTCACAGCCGCCGCCCAGCGCCAGGCCGCGAACGGCGGAGACCACGGGAACCGACGCATAACGCAGCTTGAGCATCACGTTTTGCATCTCGGCCTCGGCACCTTCGACGGCCGACACGCCGGCCATCATGAAGGCCGGCAGCATGGCCTGCAGGTCGGCACCGGCAGAAAACATCTCGTCGTTGGACCAGATCACCAGGCCCTTGTAACTTTGCTCGGCGATATCCACCGCCATCGCCAGGCCTTCGACCACGTCGGGACTGATCGCATGCATCTTGGTCTTGATGCTGGCGATCACCACGTCGCCCTGTTCGCCATCCAGCGTCCACAGGCGTATCGAATCATCTTCGTGCAACGTGGTGCCGGCCGTGGCAAACGACGGCGCGTTCGAACCGAGAACGTTTTCAGGGAAAAATTGCCGCGCATACACCGGCAACTCGCGGCGCGCGATGAATTTTTTCGCCGAGGCGCTCCAGGAACCCTGGGGCGTGTGCACACCGCCGGCGTCGGCGACCGGGCCCTTGAACACCCAGTCGGGCAAGGGTGCGGAACTGATCGCTTTGCCCGCATCAATGTCTTCCTTGATCCAGTGGGCCACCTGCAGCCAGCCGGCTTCCTGCCAGAGCTCGAACGGTCCCTGTTTGGCGCCAAAGCCCCAGCGCATCGCAAAGTCGATGTCGCGCGCGGTTTCGGCAATGGTGGCCAGGTGCACGGCGGCATAATGGAACTGGTCACGCAGGATGGCCCAAAGGAAACGCGGCTCGGCGCCTTCGGCCTCGCGCAGCAGTTTCAGGCGTTCGCCCGCTGGCTTTTTGAGCATGCGGCCGACCACCTCGTTGGCCTTGGCGCCGCCGGCCACGTAGTCCATGGATTCCGGGTCCAGACGCAGGATGTCGCGGCCGACCTTTTTGTAGAAACCGGCGCCGGTTTTCTGGCCCAGGCTTTTGCTTTCCAGCAATTTGGCCAGCACCGGCGGTGTGCCATACATGTCCGAGAACGGGTCTTCCGTCTTGCCGGGGCCGAGATTGTCCTGCAACGTCCTGATCACATGCGCCATGGTGTCCAGGCCCACCACGTCGGCGGTACGGAAAGTGCCGGAGCTGGCGCGGCCCAGCTTCTTGCCGGTCAGGTCGTCGACCACGTCGTAGCTCAGGCCGAAGTTACCGGCCTCCTTGATGGTGGCCAGCATGCTGGCGATGCCGACGCGGTTGGCCACGAAGTTGGGCGTGTCATGTGCGCGAATCACGCCTTTGCCCAGGCCGCTGGTCACAAAAGCCTCGAGGTCGTCGAGCACCCTGGGTTCGGTCGTCGGCGTGTTGATCAGCTCGACCAGCGCCATGTAACGCGGCGGGTTGAAGAAATGGATGCCGCAAAAACGCGGCTTGATCGATTCCGGCAGCGCTTCGCTGAGCTTGGTGATCGACAGGCCCGAGGTGTTGCTGGCGACGATGGCGCCCTCAGCGATGAAAGGCGCGATCTTGTGGTACAGGTCGGTCTTCCAGTCCATGCGCTCGGCAATCGCCTCGATGACCAGGTCGCACTCCTTCAGAACATCCATGTGCTCCTCGTAGTTGGCCTGCTGGATCAGCGCCGCGTCTTCCGGCACACCGAGCGGCGCCGGCTTGAGCTTTTTCAGGCCCTCGACGGCCCGGGTGACGATGCCGTTTTTCGGCCCCTCTTTCGCCGGCAGGTCGAACAGGACGACCGGCACCTTGAGGTTGACCAGATGCGCGGCAATCTGCGCGCCCATCACACCGGCGCCCAGCACGGCGACTTTTTTGACTTGAAAGCGGGACATGGTTTCTCTTTCTTCTCTATGCCGTTCGGGCTGAGCCTGTCGAAGCCACAAGCCCTTCGACAGGCTCAGGGCGAACGGAGCAGGTAAAAATTACTGAATACGCACCCAGGTCTGGGTGCGGCCAAAGGGTCCGAAGGAACCGCGGACATCAAGCTTCTTGCCGCCGTCCACAGGCGTCATGCGCAGTGTGTAGTCGCGGCCGTTTTCCGGGTCGAGAATCTTGCCGCCTTCCCAGACATCCTTGCCTTCGGCCTTTTTGGCGTTGCGGATAATTTCCAGCCCGATCAGCGGCTTGCCCTTGCGGTCGTCGCCGCACTCGGTGCACACGTCATCCGGCTTGGCGTCCTTGCCCAGGCGCTTGTCCAGTTTGCCGCTGAGCACGCCGCCGGACTCCACAATCCGGATCTCGGCTTTCGCCTCCCCGGTCTTGTCGTCCACGTTGCGCCACAGCCCCACAGGGGTCATCTGGGCAAAACCGGAGATGCAGGTTGCTCCCAAAACGATAGCTGTCAGCGCACGGTACATAGGGGCTCCAGTGCCAAATGGCTTGAAGGTTGGGGAAGAATCGGCCATCAGGCCAGCGCGGCGTCGGTGTCCATCAATGCCGCACTGCCGCTGCGCGCGGTGCGCATCAGTGTCGCGGTCTCGGGGAACAGCTTGGCGAAGTAAAAACGCGCGGTCTGCAGCTTGGCCTGGTAGAAGGGGTCGGTGTTGCCGGCAGCCACTTCACGCAGCGCCACCTGCGCCATGCGGGCCCAGAAGTAACCGAACACCAGGTGGCCGGCCACGCGCAGGTAGTCCACCGCAGCGGCGCCCACTTCGTCGGGGTTCTGGAAACCCTTGAAGCCGAGTTCGGTCGTGAATTTGGTCATCTGGTCGGCCAGGTAGGCCAGCGGGTTGATGAACTCGGCCATCTTCTCGTTGACGCCTTCCTCGGCAATCAGCGCGCCTATGATCTTGCCGAATTTTTTCAGCGTGGCGCCGTTGTTGCCGAGCACCTTGCGGCCCAGCAGGTCCAGCGACTGCACGGTGTTCGTGCCTTCGTAAATCATGTTGATGCGGTTGTCGCGCACGAACTGCTCCATGCCCCATTCCTTGATGAAGCCGTGGCCGCCGAAAACCTGCATGCAGGCATTGGTGGCGATGTGGCCGTTGTCGGTCAGGAAGGCTTTCACGATGGGCGTCAGCAGGGCCACGATTTCGGCCGCGTCCTTGCGCACCTTTTCGTCAGGATGGTGGATTTCCTTGTCGAGCAGCAGCGTGCAGTAGATCGCCAGCGCACGGCCGCCTTCGGCATAGGCCTTGGCCGTCAGCAGCATCTTGCGCACGTCGGGGTGCACGATGATGGGGTCGGCCGGCTTGTCCTTGGCTTTCACGCCCGACAGGCTGCGCATCTGGATGCGATCCTTGGCATAGGCCAGGGCATTCTGGAAGGCCACTTCGGTCAGGCCCAGCGACTGGTTGCCCACGCCGAGGCGGGCGGCATTCATCATCACGAACATCGCGGCCAGGCCCTTGTTGGGCTGGCCCACCAGGCTGCCGCTGGCGCCGTCCATGACGATCTGCGCCGTGGCATTGCCGTGGATGCCCATCTTGTGTTCCAGGCCGGAACAGAATATGCCGTTGCGCTCACCCAGCGAACCATCGGGCTTGACATTGAACTTGGGCACCACAAACAGGCTGATGCCCTTGCTACCCTGGGGCGCGTCCGGCAGGCGGGCCAGCACCAGGTGGACGATGTTGTCGGCCATGTTGTGCTCGCCGGCGCTGATGAAAATCTTGTTGCCGGTGATCCTGTAGCTGCCGTCGGGCTGTGGCTCGGCCTTGCTGCGCAGCAGGCCCAGGTCGGTGCCGCAATGCGGCTCGGTCAGGCACATGGTGCCGGTCCACTCGCCGCTGACCAGTTTGGGCAGGTAGAGTTTTTTCTGTTCGTCGGTGCCGTGGGCATGCAGTGCCTCATAGGCGCCATGCGACAGGCCGGGGTACATGGTCCAGGCCTGGTTGGCCGAATTGAGCATCTCGTACAGGCACTGGTTCAGCACAAAAGGCAGGCCCTGGCCGCCGTATTCGGGGTCGCAGCTCAGCGCCGCCCAGCCGCCGGCCACGTACTGCGCATAGGCTTCCTTGAAGCCTTTTGGGGGGGTGACTTCATGGGTCGCCAGATCGAGCTTGCAGCCTTCGGTGTCGCCGCTGATGTTCAGCGGGAAAGTCATCTCGGCGGCGAACTTGCCGGCCTCTTCCAGCACCGCATTGATGGTGTCGGCATCGACCTCGGCATGTCTCGGCAAGGCCTTGAACTCGTCAGTGACCTTGAGCACTTCGTGCATCACAAATTGCATGTCGCGCAGTGGTGGGGTGTATTGAGGCATGGTGACGTCCTTTTTGGGGGAAATTAAACAGAAGATGGGGGGGTGGCGCCTTGGGCGGTCGCCAGGCTGGCCGGGCTGCCGTAACGCGCCAGAATGCTCTGGAAAGCCTGCAGGGTCCGCTCGATGGAGCCCGGCGTCTTGAGAAAACGGGCCTCATAGTGCAGCGCCAGGATCAGGCCATGGATCTCGAAGGCGATCTGGCGCTCGTCGGCATCGGCACGCAGGTGGCCGGCTTCCTTGGCGAGCACCACGGCGCGGTACATTGCCGCCAGCCAGGTCTGCACGGACGTCGCCAGTGCATCGCGTACCGGGCCGGGCCGGTCGTCAAATTCGACGGCACCGCTGATGAAGATGCAGCCCGACTGCAGCTCGACCGCCACACGTTTCATCCAGTTGCCGAACAGCGCCTGCACGCGCGGCAGGCCTTTGGGCTCCTTGAGGGCGGGATAAAACACCTCTTCCTCGAAACGCGCGAAATATTCGCGGATCACGGAAATCTGCAGCTCTTCGCGCGAGCCGAAGTGGGCAAACACCCCCGACTTGCTCATGCGCATGACTTCGGCCAGCGCGCCTATGCTCAGGCCCTCCAGCCCGATCTGGGTCGCGAGACCCAGCGCGGCATCCACAATGGCCGCCTTGGTTTGCTGGCCCTTTTGCAGGCCGGCATGGCCGGCACGGCCGCCGTCCCGCCCGCTGGCGCGGGGGGCTTTGGAGGGAAGTTCAGTCACAGACATGGGAAGGGCGTGCAGGCAATGAATAAAAACGAACGATCGTTCTATTTTGCCGCAAAACCGGCGCCGTCAGGCCGAACCCCACAAAAAACCGGGGTTTATAGAGGCTTGGGCCTAAGGCCGCCAAGGGTAAACCCAAGGCGCCCTTAAACCACGCGCTCGGAGATCAGCGCCGACAGGCGCAAGGGATCAAAGGGTTTGGTCAGGTGCAGGTCAAAGCCGGCGGCCATGGCCTTTTGCCGGTCATCATCCTGGCCCCAGCCGGTGGCGGCGATCAACAGCGGCCGGTCGCCGCCGGGCTGCGCGCGCACATGCCGCGCCACCTCGTAGCCGTTTTTGCCCGGCATGCCGATGTCCAGCACCAGCACATCGGGCTGAAGCTGCCCGGCCAGCGCCACCGCCTGCAGGCCGTCGTTGGCGGTATGCACCACATGGCCGTCCATGCGCAGCAGCTCCGCCAGCAAATCCACCGCGTCCCGGTTATCGTCGGCGAGCAACACCACCCTGGCGCGATCGGGCGCTGCCGGCAATCCGCCCGTTTGTGCTTCAGGCGCTGCCTCCGCTTCCTGCGCCGGGGCGGGCAGCGTGACCGTGAAGCGGCTGCCCAGGCCCGGGCCCGCACTGTAGGCAGACACCGTGCCTTCATGCAATTCCACCAGGCCCTTGACCAGCGCCAAGCCGATGCCCAGCCCGCCCTCGGATCGATCCAGCGCCGACTGCTCCTGGGCAAACATGGCAAAAACCTTGCTGATGGCGGCCTCGCTCATGCCGATGCCGCTGTCCGTGACCGTGAAGACCACGGCACCGGGCGCCAGCGTTACCTCCAGCGTGATGCGCCCGCCTGCATCGGTGTACTTGGACGCGTTGTTCAGCAGGTTGGACAGGATTTGCGCCAGCCGGACCGGATCGGCCACCAGCTGCAGGCCGGTGCTGGCCACCGTCGCCTCCAGCACCTGGCGCCTGGCTTCGGTCAGCGGGCGCGCGGTTTCCAGCGCGGTTTCCACCAGTTCATCGATCGACATGCGCTCTTTCTTCAGGGTCAGCCGGCGCCGGGTGATGCGCGCGATGTCGATCAGGTCGTCGAGCAGGTGCGCCATGTGCCCGACCTGGCGGGTGATGACGGCGGTCGCCTGCTCGCGCACCCGGTCCGTTGCGGCCGGCGAAGCCAGCAGCTGGACAGCGGTGCGTATCGGCGCCAGCGGATTGCGCAACTCATGCGCCAGCGTCGCGAGGAACTCGTCCTTTTGCCTGTCTGCATCCTGCAGCACCTGCGCCGCAGCGCGTGTTTCCTCGATGTCGGTGGTGGTGCCGAACCAGCGCAACACGCGGCCGTCGGCATCGAGTTGAGGCACGGCGCGCGCCTGGAACCAGCGGTAAGCCCCGGCCGCGCTGCGCAGGCGGTAGTCGATCTGCCACTCCTGGTTGCCGCCGCGCACGCGTGCCCAGTTCTCCCGCGCCACCAGGCGGTCGTCGGGATGCAGCGATGCCATCCAGCCCTTGCCGAGCGCGCTTTCGGCGGTCTGGCCGGTGTAGGCCTGCCACTGGGAATTGAAGCGCTCCAGCGGGCCGTCGGCTGCAGCCACCCAGGCAATGGCAGGGATGCTGTTGGAAAAAGCCAGCAGGGCCTGCTGGGTACGTTGCAGTTCGGTGACCTCGTGCCCCTGCACAAACACGCCGTTGACCGCACCCGCCGCATCCCGCAAGGGCTGGTAAACGAAGTCCAGCCAGGCTTCGGTGGGCGGCGCATCACGTTCACGGTTGAGCATCAGGCGCACGGAGCGGCCGACATAGGGCTCGCCGGTGCTGTAGACCTGGTCGAGCAGCTTGACAAAGCCCTGCTCGACCACTTCGGGCAAAGCCAGCGCCAGGGGTTTGCCGACCACATCGCGAAAGCCGGTCAGTTGCACATAGGCCTGACTGGCAAATTCAAACACGTGCTCCGGCCCGCGCATGATCGCGATAAAGCCGGGTGCCTGGTCGAACAGGGCCTGCAGCCGCTCCTGCTCGGCGCGCTGGTGGCGCTCGGCCAGCACCATGCGGGTGGTTTCCGTGCAGGCGCAAAAAAGGCCGGCGACCTCACCGGCCTCGTCGCGCACCGGCGAATAGGAAAAAGTGAACCAGGTGTCTTCGTTGAAGCCGCGCCGCTGCATGCGCAGGTGCAGGTTTTCCACAAAAAAGGACTCGCCAGACAGCGCACGCGCAACCAGTGGCGCAATATCCTCACGGATTTCATGCCAGATGTCGAGAAAGGGCTGGCCCATTCCCGCCGGATGTTTGGCACCCATGATCTCGCCGTAGGCATCGTTGTACAGCATGTGCAACGATGGCCCCCAGGCGACAAACATCGGGAAAGCAGACCCCAGCATCAGGCTGACCACCGAGCGCAGCGACTGCGGCCACTGCTGCGGCGGGCCCAGCCCCGGACCCGACCAGTCCATGCCACGCATCAGGCGCGCGGAGGATGTGTCGCCGGAAAGAAAAGGCAGGTCGGGTGCGGCGCTCATTGGTTGCAGTTTACCTGCCGCACCGCCGCCGGCGGCGCCGGGCCTAGAGCTTGAAGGGGATCACCTGCTGGCGCTGCTCGCCCAGGCCCTCGATGCCCAGCGTCATCACATCGCCCTTTTTCAGGTACATCGGCGGCTTCATGCCCAGGCCGACGCCGGGGGGCGTTCCGGTGGTGATCACGTCGCCGGGCAGCAGGGTCATGAACTGGCTGCAGTAGCTGACGATTTTGGCGATGCTGAAAATCATGGTTTTCGTGTTGCCGGTCTGCATGCGTTTGCCGTTGAGGTCCAGCCACATCGCGAGTTTTTGCGGATTCGGCACGTCGTCGCGCGTGACCAGCCAGGGGCCCAGCGGGCCGAAGGTGTCACAACCCTTGCCCTTGTCCCAAGTGCCGCCGCGCTCGATCTGGAACTCGCGTTCGCTGACATCGTTGATGGTGCAATAACCGGCGACAAAATTGAGCGCATCCTTTTGCGAGACATAACGCGCGCGTGTGCCGATCACCACGCCGAGCTCGATTTCCCAGTCGGTCTTGACCGAGCCCTTGGGCAGCATGACCGGGTCGTTGGGGCCCTGGATGCAGCTGGTGGCCTTCATGAACACCACCGGCTCGGGCGGAATCGGCATGCCGGATTCGGCCGCATGGTCGGCGTAATTCAGGCCGATGGCAATGAACTTGCCGACATTGCCGACCGGGCTGCCGAGCCGCGGCGACCCCTTGATCAGCGGCAGGCTGGCGGTCTTGAGCTTGCGCAGTTTGGCCAGTGCAGCGTCACCGAGCTGCTCCGGGCCGATGTCCTTGACCACCGCGCTGAGGTCGCGCAGCTTGCCCTCGGCATCGATGAGGCCGGGTTTTTCCTTGCCGGGGTTGCCGTAACGAACGAGTTTCATGGTTTTCCTTCTGGTTAAAACAAATCAATAACTTGAGCGGCCGCCCGACAGATCGAACACGGCGCCGGTCGAAAACGAACATTCTTCGGTGCTGAGCCAGCCCACCATGGCCGCGACTTCTTCCGGCGTGCCGAAGCGGCCCATGGGGATTTTCGACAGCATGAAGGCGATGTGCTCAGCGCTCATCTGGTCGAAGATCGCGGTCCTGACCGCTGCCGGCGTGACGCAATTGACACGCACGCCGGTGTCGGCAAGTTCCTTGCCCAGCGATTTCGTCAGCGCGATCACCGCCGCCTTGCTGGCGCTGTAGGCGCTGGCATTCGGGTTGCCGTCCTTGCCGGCGACCGAGGCGATGTTGACGATGCGGCCGTAGTTGCGCTCCCGCATCAGCGGAACAATCTCGCGGCAGCAGTAAAACAGGCCGTTGAGGTTGACCTGCATCACCTGCTGCCAGGCCTCGGGCGGGTAATCCCAGACCTTGACATTGGGGCCGGTGACGCCGGCACTGTTGACCAGCACGTCGACCGCCGGCGCGTGCGCCACGGTCTGCTGCACCGCGCGCACCACACTGGCATGCTCCCCCACGTCGACCGCCACCGTCTGCACACCCGTGCCGAGCGCGCCGGCGGCGCGCGCCAGCGCCCCGGCATCGCGGTCCCAGAGCGTGAGTGTTGCGCCCGAGGCGAGCAGGCGCTGCGCAATGGCAAACCCCAGTCCCGCCGCGCCACCCGTGATCACCGCATGGCGGCCCGCCAGGTCAAGCCGGTTCATGGACGGCCCTCATATGGTCATGCCGCCGTCGATGCTGTAGGACTGGCCGGTCACAAACGCCGATTCATCGCTGGCCAGAAAAGTCACCAGCGGCGCGATCTCGTGGGCCTGCGCCAGGCGGCCCATGGGCTGGCGCGCCACAAAGTTCTTGCGCGCCTCGACCGGGTCCTCGAACACATTGATGCGGTCCTGCAGCGAGGGGGTGTCGACCGTGCCGGGGCAGATCGAGTTGCAGCGTATGCCCTGGGTCACAAAGTCGGCCGCCACACTTTTGGACAGGCCGATCACGGCCGCCTTGGACGCGCCGTAGACAAAACGATTCGGCAGCCCCTTGATGCTGACCACGCTGGCCATGTTGATGATGCTGCCGCTGCCCTTGCCGCCGTTGTTGGCCAGCATGCGGGGCAGTGCGGCCTGGATGGTCCAGTACTGCGAGCGCACATTGAGGTTGAAGGCGAACTCCCACTCCTCGTCGGTCGCCTGAAGGATGGAGCCGGCGTGCACAAAACCGGCGCAGTTGAACAGCACATGCAGCGCCGGCATGTCGGCAATCACCCGGGCAATCGCTGCCTTGTCGAGCACATTCAGCGCCACGGCGCGGATGTTGGGCACACCGTCATAGGCGGCCAGCAGTTTTTCATTGACGTCGGTGGCCCAGACCTGGGCGCCTTCTGCGGCCATCGCCAGCGCGCTGGCCTTGCCTATGCCCTGCCCGGCGGCGGTGACCAGCGCGGTTTTTCCTTCGAGTCTCATGGGAAGTTCCTGTTGTTGAAAAAGTGGCGCCGGCAGACCCTGCACAGGGTTTTGCCGGATGTTGTCGCCGGGGATTCATGGGATTATTAATTGGCCTTACCACTTGTCCAATTCTGGCTAACCCTTAATCCCCCATTCACGCCCTTCCCCCGTGCCACTGCAAACCGTCGAACCCCAACGCCTGTACCGCCAGATCGCCGGGCAGCTGCGCGCGCTGATCAGCGCCGGCGAATTTGCCGTCAACACCCGGCTGCCGGCCGAACGCGACCTGGCCAAACAGCTCGGCGTGAGCCGGCCGTCGGTGCGCGAAGCGCTGATCGCCATGGAAGTCGAGGGCTGGGTCGAGGTGCGCACCGGCTCCGGCGTCTATGTGCTGGACCGCGGCAGCCACGCCGCCACTGCCGCGGCCAGCCGGCCGCAGATCGCACCCGACGAATGGGGGCCGCTGGAACTGATACGCGCGCGCCGCGTCGTCGAAGGCGAAATTGCCTCGATTGCGGCGCTGCAGGCCAAACGCAGCCACATAGCCGCGATGGCCAAGGCGCTGGCGCTGATGAAAAAAGATGCCGGCCGCGGCGTGTTGCCGCTTGAAGGCGACCGGGCCTTCCACACCGCGATTGTCGAGGCGTCGGACAACGTCGTGCTGATCGAAACCGTGCAGCGTTTCTGGGACTCGCGGCGCGGCCCTTTGTTCGAGCGGCTGGGCGGCTACTTTGAAAACCTGGAATCCTGGACCGCTGCCATCAGTGAGCACGAAGCCATCCTGCAGGCGGTGCGCGAGCGCGACGGCGCAGCCGCCCGTGTCGCCATGCATGCGCACATGGACAACTCGCACACCCGCTTCAGCGTGAGCTGGCGCCAGGCGCGGCAACTCAAGGAGCCCTTCGCGAGCCTGGCGAAGGCCTCATGACCCATGAACCGCGGTGCACGGCTGGCATGTGCACCGTTTCCCTTTGAAAGCCAGTAACCACCCCTAGAGGAGACACCATGAAAGCGCTGACAAGAAAACAATTCGCTCTTAAAACAATAGCTGCCTGTGCAGTGCTGGCGGGGGCTGTCGCCCCTTTCGGCATCGCCAATGCGCAGACCAAGCTGAAATGGGCCCACGTGTATGAAACCTCCGAGCCCTTCCACAAGTACTCGGTCTGGGCCGGTGAAGAGATCAAGAAACGCACCAACGGCAAGTACGAAATCCAGGTCTTCCCGGCCTCCACGCTGGGCAAGGAGTCCGACATCAACCAGGGCCTGACCCTGGGCACGGTGGACATCATCCTGACCGGCGCCAGCTTTGCCGGCAACACCTACAAGCCACTGGCTGTCACCTACTTTCCCTTCATCTTCCGTGACGCCGAACACCTGCTGAAATACGCCAAGAGCGACGTGTTCAAGGAACTGTCCAAGGGCTACGACGACAAGAGCGGCAACCACATCACCGCCCTCAATTACTACGGCGCGCGCCACGTCACGTCGGCCGCAGCCAAGCCGGTGTCCAAGCCCGACGACATGAAGGGCCTGAAAATCCGCGTGCCGGATGCACCGGCCTACCTGGCCTTCCCGAAAGCCCTGGGCGCCAATGCCACGCCGATCGCCTTTGCCGAGGTTTACCTGGCGCTGCAGAACGGCACCGTGGACGCCCAGGAGAACCCGCTGCCGACCATCGAGGCCAAGAAGTTTTTCGAGGTGCAGAAGAACATCTCGCTGACCGGCCACATCATCGACTCGCTGCTGACCGTGACCTCGGGCGCGCTGTGGGGCAAGCTGTCCGCGGATGAAAAGAAAATTTTCTCCGACGTGATGCAGGAAGCCGCCGAAAAGACCGGGCGTGAAATCATCGCCTCGGAAGCACGGCTGGCCGAGGAGTTCAAGAAAAAGGGCAACAACGTGATCACGGTGGACAAGGCCGCGTTCCGCGAAGCGGTGCTCAAGGCCACCAAGCCGACCGACCACGGCTACCGCCAGCAGGACTACGACCGCATCCTCGCCATCAAGTAAGTGAGGGCCGCTGGCCGGTGTGCTGCCTCGCGGCGCCACCGGCCAACTTCTTTTCCGACAGCACCCCGGAGCGTTCATGAGCGAAAAAATCATCAGTGACGACGGCGAATTCCACCTTGAGGACGAGGCCATCGACCTGTCGCACACCACCTTTGAGGCATGGCTGGCGCTGGGCATTTTCTGGCTGCTGGGGCTGACGGTGTTCTACCAGTTCATCACGCGTTATGTGATGAACGACTCGGCCGCCTGGACCGAGGAGATCGCGCGTTACCAGCTGATCGCCGTGGTGTTTATCGGCGCGGCCATCGGCGTCGCCAAAAACAACCACATCCACGTCGATTTCTTCTACCGCCACATGCCGGCGCGCATGGGCCGGGTCATGTCCGGACTGGTGGATGTGCTGCGCATCTGCTTTTTCGCCGCCGCGGTGGTGATGACCATCCAGATGATGATCAAGATCGGCAACCAGACACGCATGACGATTGTCGACCTGCCCATGAACATCGTGTATGGCCTGTGCCTGTTCGGCTTTGTGGCCATGCTGTTTCGCTCGCTGCAAGTCGCGCTGATCCATTACCGCCGCGGCTACAGCGTGCTCGAGCGGCCCGACACCACCATGCAGGACCGCTGACCGCGCCCCCAACCATGCTCAAAATATTCTTCCTGATTTTTATGGGCGCCGGTGTTCCGGTCGCCATCGCCATGGCCGGCGCCTCGCTGGTCTACATCCTGTTCACCGGCAACCTGCCGCCCTTTGTGGTGATCCACCGCATGGTGTCCGGCATCGACAGTTTTCCGCTGCTGGCCGTGCCGTTTTTTATCCTGGCCGGCAACCTGATGAATAACGCGGGCATCACGACGCGCATCTACAACTTCGCGCTGGCGCTGGTCGGCTGGCTCAAGGGCGGCCTCGGCCACGTCAACGTGGTGGGCTCGGTGATTTTTGCCGGCATGAGCGGCACCGCGATTGCCGATGCGGCCGGCCTGGGCACCATCGAGATCAAGGCCATGAAGGAACACGGCTACTCGTCGGAATTTGCGGTCGGTGTGACGGCGGCCTCCGCGACGCTGGGCCCCATCATTCCGCCCAGCCTGCCCTTCGTGATCTACGGCATGATGGCCAACGTGTCCATAGGCGCGCTATTCCTGGCCGGCCTGCTGCCGGGCCTGTTGCTGGCGGTGCTGATGATGCTCACCGTGGCTTGGTTCGCGCACAAGAACAAATGGGGCGGCGACATCAAGTTTTCATCGAGCCGTTTCGGCAAGGCCTTGCTCGAGCTGGCCGTGGTGGCCGGATGGCCGCTGGTGATGTGGGGCCTCATCAAGGCCGGCGCGCCGCCCCAGGCCACGGTGGTCCTCGGCCTGGTCGCGCTGTTTGTCCTCGACAAGATTTTCCGCTTCGAAGCGGTGCTGCCCATCATGACGCCGGTGCTGCTGATCGGCGGCATGACCACCGGCCTGTTCACCCCGACCGAGGGCGCGATCGCGGCCTGCGTCTGGGCCATGGTGCTGGGTTTTGCCTGGTACCGCACGCTCAAGTTCAGGATGTTCGTCAAGGTTTGCCTGGAGACGGTGGAAACCACCTCGACGGTGCTGTTCATCGTGGCGGCTGCGTCCATCTTCGGCTGGATGCTGACCGCCACCGGCGTGACCACGGCCATTGCGTCCTGGGTGCTGGGCTTCACGCAGGAGGCCTGGGTCTTCCTGCTGCTGGCCAACCTGCTGATGCTGTTTGTCGGCTGCTTCCTGGAGCCCACCGCAGCCATCACCATCCTCGTGCCCATCCTGCTGCCGATCACGCAGCAGTTGGGCATAGACCCGGTGCACTTCGGGCTGGTGATGGTGCTGAACCTGATGATTGGCCTGCTGCATCCGCCCATGGGCATGGTGCTGTTTGTGCTGGCCCGGGTGGCCCAGCTGTCGGTGGAACGCACGACCATGGCCATCCTGCCCTGGCTGGTGCCGCTGCTGGTCGCGCTGGGCCTGATCACCTACCTGCCCGCTGCAGTACTCTGGCTGCCGAAGATGTTCTATTAGAGAGATTGTCATGACACCGTTTATTCGTTTGCACCCCAACGACGATGTGCTGATTGCCCGGGCCCAGCTGGTGGGCGGCGCGCAGGCCGAAAATGTCACCGTGCGCGGCCTGATTCCGCCGGGCCACAAGGTTGCCACACGCGCCATCGCGGCCGGCGAGCCGGTGCGGCGCTACAACCAGATCATCGGTTTTGCCAGCCAGCCGATTGCGGCCGGTGAACATGTGCACACCCACAACCTGAACATGGGCCCGGACAAGGGCGACTTCGCGCGCGACTACGCCTGGGGCGCCGACGTCAAGCCTGCGCCGGCAAAACGCGAAGCGACTTTCATGGGCATCAAACGCGCCGACGGCCGCGTCGCGACGCGCAACTACATCGGCGTGCTGACCAGCGTGAACTGCTCGGCCACCGCCGCGCGTGCGATCGCCGACCACTTCTCGCGGCAGACCAACCCGTCAGCGCTGGCGGCCTTTCCGAATGTCGACGGCGTGGTGGCGCTGACCCACGGTACCGGTTGCGGCATGGACGACAAGGGCATGGGCATGCAAATCCTCGAGCGCACACTGGCCGGCTACGCCACCCATGCCAACTTTGCCGCGGTGCTGGTGGTCGGCCTGGGCTGCGAGGCCAACCAGATCAATGCCTGGCTGGCGCACAGCGCGCTGCGCGAGGGCGACAACTTCCGCGTCTTCAACATCCAGGACACCGGCGGCACGCGCAAGACCGTGGACAAGGGCATCACACTCATCAACGAGATGCTGCCGCGCGCCAACGATGTCAAACGCGAACCCTGCAGCGCGGCCCACATCACCATCGGCCTGCAATGCGGCGGCTCGGACGGTTACTCGGGCATCAGCGCAAATCCGGCACTGGGCGCGGCGGTGGACCTGCTGGTGGCCCATGGCGGCACCGCCATCCTGTCGGAGACACCCGAGGTCTACGGCGCCGAACACCTGCTGACGCGCCGCGCGGTCAGGCGCGAGGTCGGCGAAAAGCTGGTCGAACGCATCAAGTGGTGGGAGCATTACACCGAGATCAACGGCGGCGAGATGAACAACAATCCCTCGCCCGGCAACAAGGCCGGCGGCCTGACCACCATCCTCGAGAAATCGCTGGGCGCGGTCGCCAAGGGCGGCACCAGCAACCTGGAGGCCGTGTACGAATACGCCGAACCGGTGAGCGCCCACGGCTTTGTCTACATGGACACGCCGGGCTACGACCCGGTCAGCGCGACCGGCCAGGTCGCCGGCGGCGCCAACCTGATCTGCTTCACCACCGGGCGCGGCTCGGCCTACGGCTGCGCGCCCTCGCCTTCGCTCAAGCTGGCGACCAACTCGGCGCTGTGGCGCAAGCAGGAAGAAGACATGGACATCAACTGCGGCGAGATCATCGACGGCGCCAGCACGGTGGCCGAGATGGGCCAGCGCATCTTCGAGCTGGTGCTGGCGACGGCCTCCGGCGAGAAAAGCAAAAGCGAGGCGCATGGCTACGGACAAAACGAGTTTGTGCCCTGGCAGGTCGGCGCGGTGATGTAGCCCCTTTTTCTTGATGTTCCTATGCAAAAAACCCTTTCCGCCCCCGCCCTGCAAGCGCAAGTAGCTACTGTTTTAATAGCAGCCGGCAGCCGCCCCGAAGAGGCTGCCACGGTCGCCGCCAACCTGGTGTTGGCCAACCTGAGTGGCCACGATTCACACGGCGTCGGCATGTTGCCGCGGTATGTGGACGCGGTGCTCGAGGGCGGCCTGGTCCCCAACAACAGCGTGCGTGTGCTGCTGGACACCGGTTCGCTGCTCACGCTGGACGGCCAGCGCGGTTACGGCCAGGTGGTCGGCCAGCAGGCCATGGCCCTGGGCATGGAACGCGCCAAAACCCACGGCAGCTGCATCATGACCCTGGCCAATGCGCACCACCTGGGCCGCATCGGGCACTTTGCCGAAATGGCGGTGGCGCAAGGCCTGGTGTCCATGCACTTCGTCAACGTGTTGTCGCGGCCGGTGGTGGCGCCTTTCGGCGGCGCCGACGGGCGTTACGGCACCAACCCCTGCTGCATCGGCATTCCGCTCAAGGGGCGTGAACCTTTCATCCTCGATTTCGCCACCAGCCGCGTGGCGCAGGGCAAGATGCGGGTGGCCCACAACGAGGGCAAGCAGGTCGAGCCCGGCATGCTGATCGATGAGTTCGGGCGGCCGACCACCAAGCCCGGTGTGGTGGTGGTGCCGCAGAGCAATGGCCTGTTCGGCGCGCTGTTGGCTTTTGGTGAACACAAGGGTTACGGCATGGCGGTGGCCTGCGAACTGCTCGGTGGCGCGCTGACCGGCAGCGGCACCGCGCACAAGCCGGCCGATCCGGCGGTGTGCGCCATCATCAACGGCATGCTGACCATCCTGATCGATCCGGAAAAACTGGGCACCCAGGCCAGCTTCGAGCAGGAGGCGCTGGCTTTTGCCGACTGGATCCAGGCCGCGCCGGCCGCGCCCGGCAGCGACGCGGTGCTCATCGCCGGCGACCCGGAGCGCGCCAAACGCCGGCAACGCCAGGCCAGCGGCATCAGCGTCGACAGCGGGACCTGGCAGGAAATGGTGGCGGCCGGCCGCAAGGTCGGTGTCGTGCTGCCGGACTGATACCTTCGGCTGCCGTTCACTATGAAATTGATAGCTATCCGCTCCCGCCAGCCGGGGGCCGAGGGCCCAAATGACCCTGCATTCTGCTGATACCCGCCAGCTCGGCAGCGCCTGCCTGCCCGCCCTCGCCGCCCGCGGCATGCAGCTTCCCGGCTACCCGCGCAGCGGCGCGCCCGGCGTCGTGCATCTGGGCCTGGGCGCGTTTCACCGCGCGCACCAGGCGCTGGTGTTCGATGTGCTGCTGCAGCGCGGTGACCCGCGGTGGGGCGTGTTCGGCGTGGCCATGCGCAGCACGGCCCTGGCCGACGCGCTCGCCGGGCAGGACGGCCTGTACGCGGTGCAGGTGGCCAGCAGCGCCGGCAGCCAATGGCAGGTCGGCGGCGCGATCTGGCAGACCGCGGTAGCCGCGCGCGAGCCGGCGCAGGTGGTCCGGGCCATCGCCGCAGCGTCCACCCGCTGGCTCACGCTGACGGTGACCGAAAAAGGCTATGGGCCGGAACTGGCGCAGCTGATTGTCCAGGGCCTGGCCGCGCGCCAGGCGGCCGGCCTGCCCGGCCTGACCATCGCGTCCTGCGACAACCTGGTGGGCAACGGCCGCCTGTTGCAGGCCTTGTGCGAAGCCGCCGCGCGGCAAACCAGCCCGGCGCTGGCCGACTGGGTCAGCAAGGCATGCGCTTTTCCCAACAGCATGGTGGACCGCATCGTGCCCGCCGCCACGCCGCAGCGCCTTGCCGCCGCGCGCGAGGCCCTGGGCGTGGCCGACGACGCCGCGCTGGGCACCGAGGCGTTCTGGGAATGGGTGATAGAGCGGCGCTTCGTCGATGACGCCGACGCTGACGTGCTGGCCGCTGCCGGCGTGACCGTGGTGGACGAGGTCGCCCCCTTCGAGGACGCCAAGCTGCGCCTGCTCAATGGCAGCCACACCGCCATGGCCTGTATGGGCGCGGTGGCCGGCTGGCCGGTCATCGGCGAGTGCATCACGCAAGCGGCCGTGCGCAGCTTTGTCCATGGCCTGATGAGCGAGGAAGTCGGACCGCAGCTGGCACGCCCGGACTGGCCGGCTTACCGCGACGCGCTGCTGGCACGTTTTGCCAACCCGGCGCTGCAGCACAGCGTGCACCAGATCGCCACCGACTCCTCGCAAAAAATCCCGCAGCGCTGGCCGCCCTCGGTGCTGGGCGCCCTGGCCGCCGGCCTGCCGGTGGAACGGCTGGCCTTTGCCGCCGCGGCCTGGATGCGTTATCTGCGCGGCAGCGACGACAGCGGCAAGCCTTATGCCATGAACGACCCGATGGCGGCTCAATTGCAGGCCCTGGCGCTGGCGCATGCCGGTGATGCGGCGGCGAGCGTGCAGGCGCTGGGCCGCTTGCCGGCGGTCTGGGGGGACGTGTTGCCCCGGGATGCGCGCTGGCTGGCACGGGTCGCGGGCAGCCTGGACGAGATCAACCGCCGCGGGGTCGCGGGCGCCCTGCTGCAGCTGCAGGCCAGGCTGCCGGCCGGATCAGCGCGGCTGTCCTGAATTTTGAATAAAATCGGGCTTTAGCCCCCGCCAGACGGGCGTGAGCAGCTCCTGATTTGATAGCGCGGCTGCGCCCGGCGGCTCAGCCCAGCAACATGCCCAGGCTGGCGTCCAGGTGTTCGGACGGCAGGCGTTTGAAGCCGGAGCGTGAATAACGCTGCAGCCGGCCCACCATGAAAGCCACGATGACCGAGGCCTGGACCTGAGCCTGCACCGTCGGCATGGCCGCGCCGTCGGAGGCTGCGCCTTCGCGCAGGCTTTGCTTGAGGCTGGCTTCGAGCTTGTCGAAAAACTGGTTCATGCGCTCCTGCAGGCGTTCGTTCTCGAACACCAGCGCATCGCCGGCCATGACACGCGTCATGCCGGGGTTTTTCTCGGCGAACTGCAGCAGCATCATGACCAGCTTGCGGGTACGCACGCCCGGGTCGGTTTCGCGTTCGGTGATCTGGTTGACCAGTGTGAACACGGTCTGCTCGATGAACTCGATCAGCCCCTCGAACATCTGCGCCTTGCTGGCAAAGTGGCGGTACAGCGCCGCTTCGCTGACATCCAGCCGCGAAGCCAGGGCCGAGGTGGTGATGCGCTCCGCGCCGGGCTGCTCGAGCATGGTCGCCAGCGCCTGCAGGATCTGCACGCGGCGCTCGCCCGGCTTGGGCCGCTTGCGCGGCGCGGCTGCTGCGGGAAGCGAAGGGCTCACTTCAGACTCGAACTCGGACATAGGCGGCGTTGTAAGAGATGTTTCAAAAGCTAAGGGCTGACTGGATTCTCTCACAGCCGATAGGGGCATCCGGGACGCCGGCCAGCGGGGGCCGGCGCGGCGGGAAAGCCGGCCGCCGGGGCCCTTTCAGGCCGCCAGCGGCAGCACCAGCCGCACCCGCAAGCCGCCCTGCGCGCCGGCCGGCGCCAGCGAGAGTTGCGCGCCATGCAGGCGCGCGATCTCGTCGGCAATCGCCAGGCCCAGGCCGTTGCCTTCGCCGGCGGTGCCGGGCACGCGGTAAAACCGTTCCAGCGCACGCGCATATTCGGCCGCGGGAATGCCGGGCCCGTCGTCTTCCACCTCCAGAACCACCTGCGGCCCCCCGGTCGCCGGCTCGTCCTGCTGTCCGCAGCGCAGGGTGACGGTGCCGCCGGCCGGGGTGTATTTGACGGCGTTGTCGACCAGGTTGCTCACCAGTTCGCGCAGCATCCATTCATGGCCGGCGACCTGGGCAAAGCCGGCCTCCAGCCCCAGGTCGATGTTTTTGGCGCTGGCCGCATCCAGGTGCAGGGCCAGCACCGCTTCGCACAAGTCCTTGAGGTCCACCCGCTGCCGCGGCTGGCTGGCCATGCTGGACGCATCGGCGCGCGACAGCGCCAGCAGCTGGTTGGCCAGCTGCGAGGTGCGCCGGGTCGCGCTGCGCAGTGCGGTGATTTTTTCTGCCGACAGCGTCAGCTGGCCGCCGGCCGCCGGTGCGCCCGCCGCCTGGGCCCAGGCTTCCACCTGGGCCTGCAGCCCGGCCAGCGGGGTGCGCAACTGGTGCGCGGCATCGGCCACGAAGCGGCGCTGGCCCTCGGCCTGGTCGTTGACCAGTCCGAACAGCCGGTTCAGCGAGGCCACCAGCGGCTGCACCTCGGCCGGCGTGCTGCCGGGATCGATGGCACTCAGGTCGCGCGGCGAGCGGCGTTCGACCGCGTCCTTCAGGTCCAGCAGCGGCCGCAGCGCGCGGGTGACGGCCCAGTTGACGGCAATGCCGGCGGCCAGCACCAGCACCAGGTTCGGCAGCAGCACCTTGAACATCACCGAGCGCACCCACTGCTGGCGCGCGTCGGAGCCGTCGGCCAGCTGCAGGATCAGATCGCCGGCGGCGGTCCGGGCGCGTTGCACCGCGATGCGGTAAGTCACGCCGTTTTCCTCCATGCTGTGCAGCTCGGGCTCGCGGGTGGCGGGAAGCACCACGCTGATCCAGCGCTCGCCGGCCAGGAAGTTGCCGGCTTCGTCCGAAATCCGGTAGCCGGCAAAACCGTTGTGCGCCTTGATGAACTCCTCCAGCGGCGGCGCCAGCAGCATCACCGGCGCTGCGCCGGGCGCGCCGGCGGCCAGCACCGAATCAGCCAGCAGCGGGATCAGCCGGGTCAGTTGCTGGTCCTGCTGCA